>NZ_JBHXLV010000048.1:0-37009 GCF_042721685.1 Streptomyces sp. NPDC058459
GAGACGGAGCCCTCGCAGTGGCCGCAGCTCATGCCGCTCACCTGGTAGACGGCGGCCGCACGGGCGGCCATGGCGCCGTCGGCGTAGAAGACGTCGTCACCGGCGTCGTACTGCGCCCAGTAGGACGCTTCGCCGAAGGACAGCTCGTGCTCGGCCCACGGGTGCCGGGCACCCGTGGTGAGCACCAGCACCTCGCCGGGGGCACGGCCGGTGTCCAGCAGCAGGTCCAGCGCCTCCTCGGCGGCGTCGAGCGCGCCCTCGGGCGAGGCCGGGATCAGCTGGATCTGGGGGCCTGCCGCGGGAGCGGCGGGAGCGGCCGGGCCGGACGGGCCCGGCTTGGCCGGAGCCACGTCGCGCGGCGCGCGCTGCACCGGCGGAGCGGGCCGCGGGGGGCCGGGACGACCAGGGCGGGCCGGAGCCGCGGGGCGGGGGCCGGGTACGGGACGAGGGGTCGGTACGACGCGGCTGCTGGCCGGAGTCGCGACAGGACCCTGGGCGCTCTCGTGAATCTGAGGCTCCTCGGGAAGGAGAGGCATGAGTGGATTCTTATCAAACGTGAGTACGAAGCCGATGGCCGGGTGGCGCATCGGTGCGGGCGGAAGCGTCAGAAATCGAAGCCGAGCTGGCCCTCGATCACCGGAACGCCGCCGTCCGCGAGGCCGCGGACCTTCTTGAGATGCCGCCACCGGGGCAGCGCATCAAGATACGCCCACGACAGACGGTGGTACGGGGTGGGGCCCCGCTCCTCCAGTGCGGCCTTGTGCACGGGCGAGGGATACCCAGCGTTGTCCGCGAAGGCGAAGTCTGCATGGCCGGAACCGAGTTCGGCCATCATTTTGTCGCGGTACACCTTGGCGATCACCGAGGCGGCCGCCACTGCCACGCAGGACTGGTCGCCCTTGATCACTGTGCGCACCTGCCAGGGAGCGCCGAGATAGTCGTGCTTGCCGTCGAGTATGACGGCCTCGGGCCGGACCGGCAGGGCTTCCAGGGCGCGGACGGCGGCCAGCCGCAGCGCGGCGGTCATGCCCAGGTCGTCGATCTCCTCCGGAGAGGCGTGACCGAGGGCGAAGGCCGTCACCCACGACCGCAGTATCCCGTCCAGTGCCGCGCGCCGCCTGACCGTCAGCAGTTTGGAGTCGGTCAAGCCCTCGGGCGGGCGGCGCAGTCCGGTGACCGCCGCGCAGACGGTGACGGGTCCGGCCCAGGCACCCCGCCCCACTTCGTCGACGCCGGCGATGACCTTCGCCCCGGTCGTGGCGCGGAGGGAGCGCTCGACGGTATGAGTGGGTGGTTCGTACGGCATGGCGCAATCAGAGTACGCCGCCCCTCAGCCGCCCCGACACCCCGGCCCCTCTCAGCCGGAAACATCACAGCGGCACGCCGCGTCTCACACGCGGGCCGGCACCCAGTCCGGCAGGGGCTCGGTCCGCTCCACCCAGGCCGCGGGTGGTGCTCCGGCGCGACCGGACGCCAGGACACCGCCCACGATCGCGCAGGTCGTGTCCACGTCGCCGCCCACCTGGGCGGTCGTCCAGAAGGCGTGCTCGAAGTCGCCGAGGGATCGCGCGGCCGACCACAGGGCGAACGGGACGGTGTCGTGCGCGCTGGTCCGGCGCCCGCAGCCGAGGACCGCCGCGACGGTCGCCGCGTCCCCGTAGTCGAGCATGTCCCGCGCGCGGCGCAGGCCGGCGCCCACTGCGCTCCTGGGGACCAGGGTGATCACACTGTCCAGCAGGTCCTCAGGAGCCGGGGGGCCGTCCGGAGCGGCGGCCAGGGCGGCGGCAGCTGCCACGGCCATGGCCCCGGCCACCGCTTCACGGTGCTGATGGGTGGTGCAGGCGGAGATCTCGGCCTGGTGCGTCGCCTGCTCGGGGTCGTCCGCGTACCAGGCGCCCAGGGGGGCGATACGCATCGCCGCGCCGTTGCCCCAGGAGCCCCGGCCGTCGAAGAGCCGGGCGGCCAGTTCGCGCCAGTCGGCGCCCTCACGGACGAGCCGGAGCAGGCGGTTCACGGCGGGGCCGTAGCCCCGGTCGAAGTCGTGGTGCTCGGCGAAGGACCGGGCCAGTTCGTCCTGGTGGACCATCTGGTGGGCGGCGAGGACCGAGACGACGGAGCAGGCCATCTCCGTGTCGTCGGTCCACTGCCAGCGCCCGGCGGGCAGCTCACGGCGCTTGAGCAGCGGGTGGTTGGCGGGGACGAAGAACTGGGAGCCGAGCGCGTCACCCACCGCGAGGCCGCGCAGGCTGGTCAGGGCGCGCTCCAGGCGCCCGGAGGGAGAGGAGGATTCAGGGATCATCTTCCCGTCAGCCTATCGGTCGATCCAGTGCGGGACCGGCTCCCGCCAGCGCTCGAAGGGCTTGTCCAGGGCGTACCTGCCGTCCTCCCCGAGAACGAGCATGCGCACCTCCGCGTTCCCCGGATTCGACAGGGACTCGAACTCGGCCACCGTCCAGTGGAACCACCGCATGCAGAACAGCCGCATGGCCAGTCCGTGCGTCACCAGGAGGACGTTCGGCGGGTGGTCGGGTTCCTCGAAGCTGCGGAACAGGCTCTCCAGGAAGCCGCCGACCCGGTCGTAAACGTCGGCGCCGGACTCCCCTTGCGGAAACCGGAAGAAGAAGTGCCCGTACGCGTCCCGGTACGCCTTCTGCAGCCGTACGTCATCGCGTTCCTGCCAGTTGCCCCAGTCCTGCTCGCGCAGCCGGGGCTCCTCGCGCACACGTATGAAGTCCGGGTCGAGGCGGAAGGTGTCCAGGGTCTCGTGGGTGCGGCGGTACGGGGAGACGTAGACGCTCACGCGTTCGTCGCCGAAGATCGCCCGCAGTTGCTCGCCGGTCTCCTCCGCCTGCTCCCGGCCACGGTCGGTGAGGGCGAGGGCGTGGTCGGGCTCACGCTCGTACACGGAGTCATCGACGTTGCCCACTGACTCTCCGTGCCGGACAAGGACGATGCGCCGTGGTCGTGCCATGTCGGAAACCCTAAGGGGAGCGGAGCGGGACCGGGCACTCGCCGGGCCTTCATACGGCGTAGGTCACATCCCCGGGCACCTCACACCGTCCAGGAGGGCTCCAGTTCCACGATGTCACCGGTGAGGGAGGCTATGTCCGTCTCGGTCTGGGCGCGCAGAGCCAGCCGCTCCACGCGTTCGGTGCGGTACTTTCCGTGCTCGGCCGCCGAGCGCCACATCGACAGCACCAGGAAGTCGTGCTCGGCCGCCTCGCCGAACATGCCCCGGATCATGCCGGGCGAGCCCGCCATCGCCGGGTTCCAGACCTTCTCCTGCATCAGCGTGAAGTGCTCGACGCGCTCCTCGTGGACCCGGCACAGGGCCACCCGGACCAGGTCGGCGTCGGTGAACCGGGGCTCGAATCCGGTCTTCACGTCGAAGCGGTACTCGAACAGCTTGACCTGGGCGTCCTTGAACGTGCCGGACTGGGACGCGGCCAGCCGGTCGTGCGAGCGGGCCATGAAGGAGTCGTAGAACGCCCTGCTCTCCCAGAAGGTGAAGGTGTGCGCCACGCCCGGTCGCTGCCGGCTCCACCCTCCGCCCTGTCCCCGAAAACCCGGCTCCCCCGGAAGCCCCGCCCATTTTCGCTGCCCGCGCTCGAAGCCGCGGCGGTCGACCACCGTGCAGCGCATCCACTTGACCAGCACCGCGCCATCGTAAGGCCGGCAGGCGTGGCGCCGGTCACGCTCTGGCGGAGATCACCCGCGCACCCGCGCCGTTCGCGTGACACGATGGGCAAGAAGTCCTGACGGCAAGGGAGTTGGGAATGACGGCGGTACAGGGGGAAGGGGAAGCCTGGTGACCGGGTTCAGCAAGGGAATCCGAGAGGTCGAGGTCGCGCTCAAGTGGGACCCCAGTCCGGCGGGCCGGCCGCCCTCCGACCTGGATGTCGTCGCCGCGACGTTCACGGCGGACGCCGCTCACGGGGAACCGGCCTATCTGGTGCACTTCGACAGCCGTTCGCCGGACGGCACGATCTTCCTCAACCGGGACAGCCCCGACGGCAGGGGTTTCGGCTGGGACGAGGTCATGAAACTCGAACTCGGCCGCCTTGACGCCCGCTACGCGCGCGTGGTGGTCGGCGTCGTCATCCAGCAGAGCCAGACGCGCACCACGTTCGCCTCGGTCCTGAACCCGGCGGTTCGCGTCGCGGTGGGCTACACAGCCCTTTTCGAGGCCGACTTCACCACCGCCCAGGACGCCACGGCAGCCGTCGTCGCCGAGTTCACCCGCGACGCCTCCGGCGAATGGACCTTCCAGCCGGGCCTCCATGGCTTCGACGAGGACCCGTCGACCTTTACCCGGGTCATGGGCTCCAAACGTCGTACTTGAGCGTCTCGACGCCCCGGCCGGTGTGTGCGCGGCCGGGGCGTTGTCAGTGGTGGCCTGTTGAATGACCGTCATGACCGTTATGACCGTGCACGACCTGCTGCCCCTGCTGCCCGACCCCGCCGTGCTGGCGGCGCGTTGCCGCGCCTTCGCGGTGCTGGACACCGTCCTCGACCCCGTGGCGCCCCTGCCCGGCTACCAGTCCGGCTGGCGGGACGGGGTCGACCTGGCCTGGATGGAGAACGGCTCCGGGGACCAGTGGGGCATCGTGTTCGACCCGGCCGGCGTCCTCCTCCACGGTTTCGACCACGAATGCGACGCCACCCCCTGGCGGGAGGAGCCACGAGCCCACTGGCCCGGCCTGCTCGACGGCCTCCCCGCCTCGCTCGCCCCCTACACGACCATGCCGGAATGGCAGTTCGACGGCTTCTTCGACGCCACGGTCTGCGCCTGGCACGAGACGGGTGCGAACACCTGGCAGTGCGGCCCGGTCCGGTTCGCCCCCGACGAGTCGGACGGCGCCGACTGGCTCTTCGGCCTCCTGGCCGAGGGCAGCCCGGATGCCTACGCCGAGTTCGCCGAAGACTACTGGGAGCGCCCCGTCGACACCGAGGCCGTCCGCGCCGTCCTGGCCGGAGCCGCCCTGACCCCCGCCCTCACCGCGGCCCTGTCCCCCACGGCGGACTTCCCGGCCATAGCCAAGGCCGTCCGCACCCTCGGCCACCCCGTGCACCCGTGAGCGCGAAAGGGCGCCGGCCCCATGGCCGACGCCCCTTCACCGGGCCCGCGTCACGGGCTCAGCCGCTGATCAGCTGCAACCGCTGGTCGAGCCGCAGCCCTCGCAGATGTAGCAGGAGCCGGCGCGCTGCATCTTGGTGCCGCAGGAGAAGCAGAGCGGGGCGTCGGCCTGGATGCCCAGCTGCATCTCCACCAGCTCGGCGCTGGTGTGGGCCTGCCTCGGGGCCGGCCTGGCGGCCTCCGGCTCGGCCTTCGGCGTGGCGACGGCCGTCAGCTCGGTGAGCCGCGGAGCGGACTGGGCCAGACCTTCGACGTCCACCTCGGCCTCTTCGAGGGACTGCTCGTACGAACCGGTCTCCAGGTGACGCTGGCGCTCCTCGGCGGAGTGGATGCCGAGCGCGGAGCGGGTCTCGAAGGGCAGGAAGTCCAGCGCCAGGCGGCGGAAGATGTAGTCGACGATCGACTGCGCCATCCGCACGTCCGGGTCGTCGGTCATACCGGCCGGCTCGAAGCGCATGTTGGTGAACTTCGAGACGTAGGTCTCCAGCGGCACGCCGTACTGGAGGCCCACCGACACCGCGATGGAGAAGGCGTCCATCATGCCCGCGAGCGTCGAGCCCTGCTTGGACATCTTCAGGAAGACCTCGCCGAGACCGTCGTCCGGGTAGGAGTTGGCGGTCATGTAGCCCTCGGCGCCACCGACCGTGAAGGACGTGGTGATGCCCGGACGGCCCTTGGGCAGACGCCGGCGGACCGGGCGGTACTCGACGACCTTCTCGACGGCCTCGCGGATCGTCGCCTCGGTCTTCTCGGTGACCTCGGCCTTCTCCTTCTCCTTCGTCTTGGCGGAGAGCGGCTGGCCGACCTTGCAGTTGTCGCGGTAGATGGCGAGCGCCTTGACGCCCAGCTTCCACGCCTCGTAGTAGATCTCCTCGACCTCCTCGACGGTCGCCGTCTCCGGCATGTTGACCGTCTTGGAGATGGCGCCGGAGATCCACGGCTGGATCGCGGCCATCATGCGCACATGGCCCATCGGGGAGATGGCCCGCTCGCCCATGGCGCAGTCGAACACCTCGTAGTGCTCGGGCTTGAGACCGGGGGCGTCGATGACATTGCCGTTCTCGGCGATGTGGGCGACGACCGCCTCGATCTGCTCCTCCTGGTAGCCCAGGCGGCGCAGGGCCTGCGGCACGGTGCCGTTGACGATCTGCATCGAGCCGCCGCCGACGAGCTTCTTGAACTTCACCAGCGCGAGGTCCGGCTCGACACCGGTGGTGTCGCAGGACATCGCCAGACCGATGGTGCCGGTCGGGGCGAGCACGGACGCCTGAGAGTTACGGAAACCGTTCTTCTCGCCCAGGCGCACCACGTCCTGCCACGCCTCGGTGGCGGCGGCCCAGACCGGGTTGTCCAGGTCGTCCATGTGGACGGACACGGCATTGGCGTCGGCGTGCTGCTTCATGACGCGCTGGTGGGCGTCGGCGTTGCGGGCGTAACCGTCGTACGGGCCGACGATCGCGGCCAGTTCGGCGGAGCGGCGGTAGGCCGTGCCGGTCATCAGGGAGGTGATGGCACCGGCGAGGGCGCGACCGCCGTCGGAGTCGTACGCGTGGCCGGTGGCCATCAGCAGGGCGCCGAGGTTGGCGTAGCCGATGCCGAGCTGGCGGAAGGCGCGGGTGTTCTCGCCGATCTTCTGGGTCGGGAAGTCCGCGAAGCAGATCGAGATGTCCATCGCGGTGATGACCAGCTCGACGAGCTTCTGGAAGCGCTCGGTCTCGAAGGACTGGTTGCCCTTGCCGTCGTCCTTCAGGAACTTCATCAGGTTCAGCGAGGCGAGGTTGCAGGACGTGTTGTCCAGGTGCATGTACTCGCTGCACGGGTTCGACGCGGTGATCCGGCCGGACTCGGGGCAGGTGTGCCAGCTGTTGATCATGTCGTCGTACTGGATGCCCGGGTCGGCACAGGCCCAGGCGGCCTCGGCGATCTTGCGGAAGAGCGCCTTGGCGTCGACCTCCTCGATGACCTCACCGGTCATCCGGGCCCGCAGGCCGAAGCCGGTGCCCTTCTCGACCGCGCGCATGAACTCGTCGTTCACGCGGACCGAGTTGTTGGCGTTCTGGTACTGGACGGAGGCGATGTCGTCGCCACCCAGGTCCATGTCGAAGCCCGCGTCGCGCAGGACGCGGATCTTCTCCTCCTCGCTGACCTTCGTCTGGATGAAGTCCTCGATGTCGGGGTGGTCGACGTCGAGGACGACCATCTTGGCCGCGCGGCGGGTGGCGCCACCGGACTTGATGGTTCCGGCGGAGGCGTCGGCGCCCCGCATGAAGGAGACGGGACCGGAGGCGTTGCCGCCGGAGGACAGCAGTTCCTTGGAGGAGCGGATGCGGGACAGGTTCAGACCGGCGCCCGAACCGCCCTTGAAGATCATGCCCTCTTCCTTGTACCAGTCGAGGATCGACTCCATGGAGTCGTCGACGGACAGGATGAAGCAGGCGGAGACCTGCTGGGGCTGCGGCGTGCCCACGTTGAACCAGACCGGGCTGTTGAAGCTGAAGATCTGGTGCAGCAGGGCGTAGGCCAGCTCGTGCTCGAAGATCTCGGCGTCGGCGGGCGAGGCGAAGTAGGAGTGGTCCTCGCCGGCCTTGCGGTACGTCTTCACGATGCGGTCGATGAGCTGCCTGAGCCCGGTCTCGCGCTGCGGGGTGCCCACGGCACCCCGGAAGTACTTGCTGGTGACGATGTTGACCGCGTTCACCGACCAGAAGTCGGGGAACTCGACGCCACGCTGCTCGAAGTTGATCGAGCCGTCGCGCCAGTTGGTCATGACGACGTCACGGGGCTCCCACGCAACCTCGTCGTACGGGTGCACTCCGGGGGTGGTGTGGACGCGCTCGACGCGCAGCCCCTTGCCGGCCTTGGTGCCCTTGGCGCGGGAACCTCGTGCCGGACCGCTCGCCGTCTCTGTCATGCCGCCTCCCATGTACGGGCGAAAACGCCCCGAAATGCCCCGCTGTTCCCAGGGCACGATGTTCTGTCTGGTGTCGCGGGCACCTTCAGCGGCGACCCGCGACAGGTCTTTGAATTCGCCGCCCGCCGGCCGGCCCGGGGCATCGCCCCAGGTCCAGCTCGTCGGTCAGTCGGCGGCGCGTGCGGGCACGGGGACCTGCGTGGTCCGCCCAGGCCCGCCCTGGTCTTCCTTGCTCCCCGCGACAGCGCCCTCGACGCCGTTGTCGCCCTTGCCGCCCTTGTCGTCCGCGGCTGGGTCCGGCGTCGCTTCACGCAGTTCGGAGATGGCGGCCTCGAAGTCCTCCAGCGAGTCGAACGCCCGGTAGACCGAGGCGAACCGCAGATAGGCGACGAGATCGAGCTCCTGCAACGGGCCGAGTATGGCCAGCCCCACGTCGTGGGTGGTCAGCTCGGCGCTCCCGGTGGCCCGCACCGCCTCCTCGACCCGCTGGCCGAGCTGGGCGAGCGCGTCCTCGGTCACGGGACGCCCCTGGCACGCCTTGCGCACACCGTTGATGACCTTGGTGCGGCTGAACGGCTCGGTGACCCCGGACCGCTTCACCACCATGAGCGAACACGTCTCCACGGTCGTGAAACGACGGGAGCAGTCCGGGCACTGGCGGCGCCGGCGGATCGACGTGCCGTCGTCGGTCGTACGGCTGTCGACCACACGGCTGTCGGGATGCCTGCAGAAGGGGCAGTGCATGATCTCCAACCCTCCTCACAGCAGACTCGGTTACCCCGCCAGGCCTCAACAGCCCCACGAAGCAGCCCCCAGCATAGGCGATCGCGGAGGCCCTGAAGACCCGGGGCCCATGATCAACCACAACTTGTGGGCCTCTGTAGCCATCCAACCACTAGATGTGGGGATGCGGTCCGATGCCGAGGCAAACACGCGTGTCGCCGCGCAAGGGGGAGCCAGGAGCGGTCAGGTGCCCACCGGGGGCGACACGCACAGGCGTCCCGCACGGCCGGGCGACCCCGCGGGGATACCGTGAACACCGCGCGGAGCCCCCGCGGCCTTCCGGCGGGAGCACACCGCGCGCGGACCCGGACCACGACCGGCCGGGGTTCGAATGACACACTGACGGCAGCCGCGAGGCCGTCCGCCTCGGCGGTGAACAGTACAACAACGGGCACTTTTGCCCGCCGGACGTCGCGTAAGCCATACACCCGGACACTTGATCGCGTAAGGCAAATGCGACTTTTTCACTCGAACGTGTGTTTGGCGCAACCTTTCGAAAGCTACTACCGTTGTGCAGCAGGGAGACCATCGAGAGGGGCCGACGTGACCACGACCGCAGACAGTGCCGCCATCACCGCCCAGGACCGCTCCCAGGGCCGGGCGGAGTCGGTGCACGCGCTGAACGAAGCCGGGCCCGAGGCCCACAAACGCTCCCTGCCGGGCCGACCTCCAGGCATCCGGGCGGACAGCTCGGGGCTCACCGACCGCCAGCGGAGGGTGATCGAGGTCATCCGGGACTCCGTGCAGCGTCGTGGCTACCCGCCGTCCATGCGGGAGATCGGCCAGGCCGTCGGCCTCTCCAGCACGTCATCCGTCGCGCACCAGCTGATGGCGCTGGAGCGCAAGGGCTTCCTGCGCCGCGACCCGCATCGCCCTCGCGCGTACGAAGTGCGCGGCTCCGACCAGGCGGTCAGCGTCCAGCCCACGGACACCACCGGCAAGCCCGCCGCGTCGTACGTCCCGCTGGTCGGCCGTATCGCGGCCGGTGGCCCGATCCTCGCCGAGGAGTCCGTCGAGGATGTCTTCCCGCTCCCCCGGCAGCTCGTCGGCGACGGTGAGCTGTTCGTCCTCAAGGTCGTCGGCGACTCCATGATCGAGGCAGCGATCTGCGACGGCGACTGGGTCACGGTCCGCCGCCAGCCGGTCGCGGAGAACGGCGACATCGTGGCCGCCATGCTCGACGGCGAGGCCACGGTCAAGCGCTTCAAGCGCGAGGACGGCCATGTCTGGCTCCTCCCGCACAACGCTGCCTACGAGCCCATCCCCGGCGACGACGCCACCATCCTGGGCAAGGTCGTCGCGGTCCTGCGCCGCGTGTGACGCCCGCACCGGACGCGCCGCCCGGCCCGTCCCCCCACACCGGGCCCCGGAACCCCTGCGCCGGTTCCGGGGCCCTGCCATTGCCGTCAGCGGCGCGGAGCAGTCGGCTCTGCCGGCCCGGCCCCGGCTCACTCCCCCTCGGCCTCCTCGGCCGCCCCCTCTGCTTCTTTGGCCATCGCGTCGATCGCGGCGAGCGACTTGCGCACCTGATTGCGGTCCGTCGTGGACCAGAAGTCGGGCAGTGACGCCTTCAGGTACGACCCGTACCGCGCGGTCGCCAGCCGCTGGTCCAGTACGGCGACCACGCCGCGGTCCCCGGTGGCCCGGACCAGCCGGCCGGCGCCCTGTGCCATGAGCAGTGCCGCGTGGGTGGCCGCGACCGCCATGAAGCCGTTACCGCCCTCGTC
This sequence comes from Streptomyces sp. NPDC058459, assembly GCF_042721685.1. Classification (NCBI taxonomy): domain Bacteria; kingdom Bacillati; phylum Actinomycetota; class Actinomycetes; order Kitasatosporales; family Streptomycetaceae; genus Streptomyces; species Streptomyces sp. NPDC058459. The sequence goes on from NZ_JBHXLV010000048.1 coordinate 10,559, forward strand.
CTCCACCGCCTTCTGGCGGGCGCTCATCAGCGGGTCGTCGGGGCGCGGGAACGGGATCTTGTCCATGACCACCAGCTGACAGCTGGGACCCGGTACGTCCACCCCCTGCCACAGCGACAGCGTGCCGAAGAGGCAGGTGCGGGGGTCGGCCGCGAAGTTCTTGATCAGCTCACCCAGCGTCTCCTCGCCCTGGAGCAGGATGGGGAACTCGGGGATGCGCACCCGCAGCTCCTCCGCCGCGAGCTGCGCGGCCCGCATGGAGGAGAACAGGCCGAGGGTGCGGCCGCCGGCGGCCTGGATCAGCTCGGTCAGCTCGTCCAGCATGTCGCCCCGGTCGCCGTCCCGCGCGGGGCGGGCGAGGTGCTTGGCGATATAGAGGATGCCCTGCTTGCGGTAGTCGAAGGGCGAGCCGACGTCGACACCCTTCCACTGCGGCAGGTCGTCGCCCTCGGTCCCCTCCGGAGCGAGCCCAAGGGAGGCGCCGACGCCGTTGAAGTCACCCCCGAGCTTCAGGGTCGCGGAGGTGAGGACGACACTGCGGTCGGTGAAGAGCTTCTCCCTGAGCAGCCCGGACACCTTCATCGGGGCGATCCGCAGTGAGGCACCGAAGCGGTCGTGGCGCTCGTACCACACGACGTCGTACTCCGAGCCGTTCAGCACCCGCTCCGCCACGGTGTGCACCGTCTCCACCGAGGCCAGCGCCTGCTTGCGCACGGCGTCCTCGTCCTGGACGGACTTGTCGCGCGTGGAGCCGAGTGCGGTGATCACCGTGCGGGCGGCGTCGCGCAGGGCGGCCAGGGCGTAGCCGAGGTCTTCCGGGATCTCCTCCAGGCGGCCCGGCAGGGCCAGCTCCATCAGCCGCTCGAAGCCCTCGGCGGCGGTGAGGAGCTGGTCGGCGGCCTTCTCGTTGACGAGCTTGGCGGAGCGGCGGACCGCCCGGTTGACCTGGCCGGGGGTGAGTTCGCCAGTGGCGGCGCCGGTGACGCGGGAGACGAGTTCGTGTGCCTCGTCCACGATCAGCACCTCGTGCTGGGGCAGCACCGGGGCGCCGTCGATGGCATCGATCGCCAGCAGCGCGTGGTTGGTCACCACGACATCCGCGAGCTTGGCCTGTTCACGGGCCATCTCCGCGAAGCACTCGGCCCCGTAGGCGCACTTCGAGGCGCCGAGGCACTCGCGCGACGACACCGACACCTGAGCCCAGGCGCGGTCGGAGACGCCCGGGGTGAGGTCGTCCCGGTCGCCGTTCTCCGTGTCGTCGGACCAGTCGCGCAGCCTGAGCAGGTCCTGACCGAGCTTGCTGGTGGGCGCGGCCGCCTCGAACTGGTCGAAGAGGCCGTCCTCCTCGTCCTGCGGCATGCCCTCGTGCAGCCGGTGCAGGCACAGGTAGTTCGACCGGCCCTTGAGCATGGCGAACTCCGGCCGGCGCCGCAGCAGCGGGTGCAGGGCGTCGACCGTGCGCGGCAGGTCGCGCTCCACCAGCTGGCGCTGGAGGGCCAGCGTGGCGGTGGCGATGACGACCCGCTCACCGTGCGCGAGCGCCGGCACGAGATAACCGAGCGATTTTCCGGTGCCGGTACCGGCCTGGACCAGCAGATGGGAGGTGTCGTCGATCGCCTCGGCGACCGCCTCGGCCATGGTCACCTGGCCGGGGCGTTCCGTGCCGCCGACGGCGGAGACGGCGGCATGGAGGAGTTCGGGGAGTGAGGGCTTCGTCATAGCCCGACCACCCTACGGCCCCCCACTGACAATCGTGTCCGGCCACCGGGGCGGGAGGAGCGGGACGCGGTCACCGGATTCGGTCCCGGTCCTGGTCCCGATCCCGGTCCTGGTCCTGGTCCCGGTCCCGGATCATGAGGGCGGCCCGCTTGCCCGGCAGGTCGACCCCCGCCGAGCACCGGAACCCGGCCTTGAGGAACGCGGTCACCGAGGGGGTGTTCCGGACGTCAGGTTCCGCGACGACGCGGGTGCAGGCGCGGCGGCGTTCCATGATCAGCGCGGCCACGGCCGAGAGCAGGGCCGGGCCGAGCCCGCGTCCTCGGTGCGCGGCGCCCCCGATGAGCAGGTGGACACCCGTGTCGTGCGGGCGCGCCGGGTAGCGGCGGGCCAGCGGATCGAGGTCCGCCCGGTAGATCTCCCAGTAGCTCAGCGCGGTGCCGTCGAGCATGCCGAGGCAGGGCACGCTGCGTCCGTCGCCGTCGAGTTGGGCGCGGAGGTGGCGCTCCGTCCGGTCCCGGGGGCCGGCCAGCTCCCAGAACGCGGCGACCGCCGGGTCGTTCATCCAGCCGTGGATGAGGGGGAGATCGTAGTCGACGCGTACCGGGACCAGTTCGAAGGTGCCCACAGGAGTGGGGGTCGGGCCCCAGGTGTGGACGCCGTCCAGCAGGTCGGCCCCTCGCGGTGCGCCCTGGCCGGGCAGCTCCACGCGTGGTGCGCCGGGTGCGGTGGGCCACCGCAGGTTCAGTGTCTCTTCGCTGTCCCAGCGGAGCGTGCTCGCGCCGGGGTCGGCGCTGTCTCGCGGGTCTTCGCAGTCGGGCGCGAACGGGACAGGAAGGGCTGCGGCGACGGTGTCGGTGTCGGTGTCGGTGAGGGACACGCGTGCTCCTCTCATATGGGGCGGATCATGCGGGACGGACGGGAACAGGGTCAGGAATGAAGGGGGTTGGCGATCGTCACGTAGACCGACTGGGTGTCGACGGGTCCGACTAGTTCGTCCAGACCGTGCAGCCGGGTCAGCAGGTTGGCCTTGCAGCGCAGGACGGGTGAGTCGAGCAGGTTGCCCGGCAGGGAGCCGCGCAGGACGGCGGGGCCGGATGCGGCGGCGGTGAGGAAGCGGCGGAACGCGGCGAGGAGGACGTGTTCGTCGGCCAGACGCTGGGAGCCGAAGGCGCCGATGAGGCCGAACACGTTGTTGATGGCGAGGTAGTACGCGAAGCGTTCGTCGGTGACCTCGTCGGAGACGAAGGTGTCGCTGCGCTCACCGATGCCGGGCAGCCGGGCGTCGAGTTCGGCACGGTGGGACTCGCGGAAGTAGTAGCCCTGGTTGTCGCGGTAGCGGCCGCCGGCCGGCCAGCCGTCCTGGTCGAGACGGAGCAGCGTGTTCTGCTGGTGCGCCTCCAGGGCGATCCCCGCCTCACCGTCCAGCCAGAGGACGGGCCGGACGACCTGTTGGAGATAGCGCAGGAACCACTCGGCCGCGACGGCGCCCACGGGCCGGCCGGTGCGGGCGGCGAGCCGTGCGACGAGTTGGGCCAGCCGCGAGCGCAGGAGTCCGGAGTCCGGTCCGGGGACCGGGCGGGGTGAGACGAGTCCGGCGACGCAGCCGAAGTCTTCGGCGGGAGTGAACGGGGTGTGCCTGATCATCACGTCGAGGCCGGGGACCGGGAGTCCGTCCGGGTCGTCGACGGCGAGCCAGGCGGGGTCGCGGACGATGTCGAAACCGGGGTGGACGGTCTGCCACTCCTTCGCCAGTCCGGCGCGCAGCAGGCGGTGCACCTCGACGCCCCGGTGGAGTTCCTTGCGCAGGTTCTCCCGGCGGGAGTTGGTGATGCGCAGACCGAGCGACAGTTTGAGCATCGCCGGGGAGCCCGAGCGGTGGACGGTGCGTACGGAGGAGGTGGGGTGCCAGGGGGAGCCGAGGGGGCCGAGGTCGCGCAGGAGGCCGGATTCCAGCAGGGCGGCGACCGGTGGGCGGTGCCGTACCTCGCGGGCCTGCCAGGGGTGCAGGGGTAGGGCGCCGTAGCCGTCGGGCAGCGGAAGGGCGGTCCCGGCGAGTCGCCGGACGAGCTGGTCGGCGGGGACGGTGCGGCCGCGTTCGGTCCAGGCCGAGTCGGCGGCGAGCAGGGCGGGGGCGACAGCCAGCCAGTGCAGGGGGAAGGAGCCGCGGGACTCCGGCGCGTACTGCCGGGCTTCGGTCTCGGTGAGCCCCTCGCGGCTCTTCGGGGTGGGGTGCAGCGGGTGGCCGAGGAGCAGGGCCTGTTCGGCGTTGAGGAAGAGGTCCGGTCCGTCCTCGGGGTGGGCGCGGCGGTCGCGCAGGAAGGCCGCGGTGTGACGTTGCGAGTCGGCCACGCGGGCGACGAGTTCGGCGCCGTCCGCCGGAGCGGTCCCGTGGGGCCGGGTGGTGCCCGGCCGGCCGGTGCCGGGGGTCTCGCGGGTGAGCAGGGCGGCGAGGGTGACGGCGTCGACCGTCGGGGCGTCCTCGGGGGCGCCGGAGAGCCGGGGTGGGCCGAAGCGGTGCCAGCCGGTCGGGGACCAGTGACGTACCGGGGTGCGCAGGGTGGTGCCGCTGGCGGGCAGGGGGATGTGCAGGACGCCGGCGTCCGGGGCGGTGAGGCCGGTCTCGCGCACCCAGCAGCGCAGCAGGTTCTCCACCGCGGCGGTCCGGGCAGCGGCGTGCGGGTCGGGGGCCTCCAGCGGATCGGCGTCGGATTCGCCCGCCCGGCCGACGCTCGGCGTGCGCCGCTTCTGGTGCGGCACCGCGTCGGCGAGCGGCACGCAGGGGCTGCCGGGCTCCGCCGGTTCCTCCGGGGTCTCGGAGCGGCCGTCGGGTGCGGGGGTGGCGTTCATGACGGTTCCTCGGGGTGATGCGGGTGCGGGGTCGGTCGCGTTCGGGGCTCCGCACGGCGGACGAGAGGCGGGGAGGTGACGAGTGCCGGTGGTGCCGGTCCGCGCCGGGCGTAGCCGGGGATGGCGGTGGTGGTCCGGCCGCTCGGGCGGAGGCGTGGCGATGCCGGGACGGGCTCGCCGCTGTCCGCCGGAGCGCGGGGATGGTGCGCGTCGGCGGTGGGGCGGCCCGGCCGGGGCTAGAGGCGTCGGTTCGCGGCGGTCACCGCGTCGGCGAGGCGGTCCAGGACGGCCGACGCCTGTTCGTCGCTGATGGTCAGCGGCGGGAGCAGCCGTACGACACTGTTGTGGCGGCCGCCGAGTTCCACGATCAGCCCCCGGTCGAGGCACCCGCGCTGGACGGCGGCGGCGAGTTCGGGGTCGGCGGGGTGGGGCGCCGCGGCGGAGTCCCAGCCGTCGTCCTGGGCGGCGCGGGCCTCCGGCACGGACCCGCCGGCCGGGTTCACCAGCTCGACCCCGATCATCAGCCCGCGCCCCCGCACATCCCCCACGCAGGCGAACTCGTCCTGAAGCTCGCGGAGTTGGTCGAGCATGCGGGCACCGAGGGTCGCGGCACGTTCGGCGAGGCCGTTCTCGCGGACGTGGGCGAGGGTGGCGGTGCCCGCGGCCATGGCGAGCTGGTTGCCCCGGAAGGTGCCCGCGTGGGCGCCGGGCGGCCAGACGTCGAGTTCCTCGCGGTAGACGATGACGGCCAGCGGAAGGCTGCCGCCGATGGCCTTGGACAGGACCATCACGTCGGGGGTGATCCCGCTGTGGTCGACGGCCCAGAAGGCACCGGTGCGGCCGACGCCGGTCTGGACCTCGTCCGCGATCAGCGGGACGGACCGGTCGGCGGTCAGCCGCCGCATCCGGCGCAGCCAGTCGTCCGGTGCCGGGATCACACCGCCCTCCCCCTGGACGGGTTCGAGGATCATCCCGGCCGGCCGCGCGATGCCCGACTTGGGGTCGTCGAGGACGGACTCGGTCCAGCGGGCGCCGAGTTCGGCGCCGCGCGGACCGCCGACACCGAAGGGGCAGCGGTAGTCCTGCGGGTACGGCAGCCGGCCGACCTGGAGGTCGGGGGCGCCTCCGGAGGCGGCCAGGGCACCCGCGGTCATGCCGTGGTAGGCACCGGTGAAGGCGAGGATGCCGTCGCGACCCGTCGCGGTCCGCACCAGCTTGAGGGCGGCCTCCACGGCGTCGGTCCCGGCCGGGCCGCAGAACTGCACCCGGGCCCGGCCGGCGAACCCGGCCGGCAGGGTACGGAACAGCTCGGTGATGAAGGCGTCCTTGACCGGGGTCGCCAGGTCCAGCACGGAGAGAGGTGCGCCGGAGTCGAGAACCTTGCGGATGGCCTCCAGCACCACGGGGTGGTTGTGGCCGAGGGCCAGCGCCCCGGCGCCGGAGAGACAGTCGAGGTAACGGCGGCCGTCCGCCCCCTCGATGGTGAGGCCACGCGCCCGCACGGGCACGATCGGCAGGGCCCTGGCATAAGTACGCGCGGCGGACTCGCGCGCCGACTGGCGCCTGAGAATGCCCTCGTGCACGGCAGGAGTTCCCCGGTGGGTGCTGTCGGCCTCCGACTCGGTCACGGCCACGGCTCGCTGTCCTCCCGCTGTCCAGAGGCGAGTTGCTCGACAGGGACGGGCGCAGGCAGCGGTCCCCCACGGCTACCAACCGCCGACGGGCCGCCTGGTTACGGGTTGCCTCAAGATCCTTGCCGTGACGCAACCGTTGCGGTTCCGTCAGATGTCCCGTACAGCGAACGCATAGTGTGTGGTCCCGGTCCCGAGAGACCGGGGAACCTGGCCCGACGCACACCGAGTTGGGTACCGGTGCCGGGCCGAAGCGCCAAGTTCCGTCACAGCAGGGAGAGTCACCACCATGCGATCCATACGGCCGTCGTCCGTCGCTCGCCGAGGAAGAGGTACGCCCCGCAGGACCTCCCGCGCGCTGGCGGCCGTCGCCCTCGCCTCCGCGCTGGCGCTGACCTCCACCGCGTGCGACGCAAACGGTGACGACAACGCCGACGGCAGCCCGTCCTCCGCCGCGCAGGGTTCGGAGGGGAAGGTCCGGGTCCCGCAGGACCTCCAGGACAAGCTCCGCCAGCATGGCATCGACATGGACAAGTGGAAGAACGGCGCCTGGAAGAACTGGGACCGTGACGACTGGCTGCGCGAGGCCAACGACTTCATCAACCCGATCATCAGCGGTCTGTGGGACAAGGACCGGATGCGGGGCGCCGACGACCCGGCCAAGCGGGTGGGCGCCGGCGACCTCTCCGGCGACCAGGGTGTGACCGACCCCGAGCCGCAGCCGGTGCGGGCCGAGGCGGTCCGCCCGCCGTACCACACCAACGCGGCCACCTCGGGCAAGGTCTTCTTCGACTCCCCCAAGGGCACCATGGTCTGCTCGGCGACCGTCGTCCAGGACCCGGCGCATCCGGGCAGGTCCAACCTGATCTGGACGGCCGGCCACTGTGTGCACGCGGGCAAGAAGGGCGGCTGGTACCGCAACATCGCCTTCGCGCCGTCGTACAACAACCAGAGCCTGTCCTCCTCGGAGATGGAGGGCGCGTCCCGTGAGCAGGTCGCGCCGTACGGTGTCTGGTGGGCGGACGCCGCCAAGACCTCCCAGCAGTGGATCGACGGGGGCGGTGAGACGGGCGGCAACGGTGCCTCGTACGACTTCGCGGTGATCCATGTGACGCCGGAGCAGGGCAACGGGGGCAAGTCGCTGGAGGAGACGGTCGGCGGGGCGCTGCCGGTGGACTTCGCCGCTCCCGCCGCTACCGAGGTGAGCACGGTCACCGTGAGCGGCTACCCGGCGGCCAAGCCGTACAACGGCCAGCTGCTGTACCAGTGCCAGGACAAGCCGGGACGGCTGTCGATCGCCAAGGCCGACCCGACGATGTACCGCATCGGCTGCACCATGACCGGCGGTTCCTCCGGCGGCGGCTGGGTGGAACAGGGTGCGGACGGCAAGCCCACGCTGGTCTCCAACACCTCCATCGGCCCCGCCTCCTCGGGCTGGCTGGCCGGTCCCCGGCTCGGCGAGGTGGCCAAGGGCGTGTACGACTCGGTGAGCGCGAAGTTCGCGGGCCGGTAGCCACGGCGCACGCATGACGAAGGCCCGCCGCCCCCCGAAGGGGACGGCGGGCCTCTGCGCGCTGCGGTGGAACCGCCGGTCAGGCGGTCGCGGCCGGTGTGTACGGGGCAAGGTCGGCGGCCAGCTCCGCGTGCACCCGGACCTTGATCAGGGTGCCCTCGGCGGTGTGCTCCTCGGAGAGCACCTCGCCCTCGGTGTGGGCGCGGGCGACCAGCTTGCCCTGGGTGTACGGCACGAGCGCCTCGATCTCGACCGAGGGGCGGGGCAGCTCGTCGTCGATCAGGGCGAGCAGTTCCTCCAGTCCCAGGCCGGTGCGCGCCGAGACGGCGATGGACCGCTTCTCGACCCGCAGCAGCCGCTGGAGGACCAGCGGGTCGGCCGCGTCCGCCTTGTTGATCACGACGATCTCGGGCACGCCGGTCGCGCCGACCTCCCGGATCACCTCGCGCACGGCGGCGAGCTGCTCCTCCGGGACGGGGTGCGAACCGTCCACCACGTGCAGGATGAGGTCGGAGTCGCCGACCTCCTCCATGGTGGAGCGGAACGCCTCGACCAGGTGGTGCGGCAGGTGCCGGACGAAGCCCACGGTGTCGGCCAGCGTGTACAGCCGGCCGCCCGGGGTCTCCGCACGGCGGACGGTGGGGTCGAGGGTGGCGAACAGGGCGTTCTCCACCAGGACGCCCGCGCCCGTGAGGCGGTTGAGCAGGGAGGACTTGCCGGCGTTGGTGTAGCCGGCGATGGCGACGGAGGGCACCTTGTTGCGGCGGCGCTCCTGGCGCTTGATCTCGCGGCCGGTCTTCATCTCCGCGATCTCCCGGCGCATCTTCGCCATCTTCTCGCGGATACGGCGCCGGTCCGTCTCGATCTTGGTCTCACCGGGACCACGCGTGGCCAGGCCACCGCGGCCGCCACCCATCTGCCGGGACAGCGACTGACCCCAGCCGCGCAGTCGCGGCAGCATGTACTGCATCTGCGCGAGCGCGACCTGCGCCTTGCCCTCCCGGGACTTGGCGTGCTGGGCGAAGATGTCGAGGATCAGGGCCGTACGGTCGATGACCTTGACCTTGACGACGTCCTCCAGCTGGATCAGCTGGCCGGGGCTCAGTTCTCCGTCGCAGATGACGGTGTCCGCGCCGGTCTCCAGCACCACGTCGCGCAGCTCAAGGGCCTTGCCGGAGCCGATGTAGGTGGCCGCGTCGGGCTTGTCGCGGCGCTGGATCACGCCGTCGAGCACGAGGGCGCCGGCCGTCTCCGCGAGGGCGGCCAGCTCCGCGAGGGAGTTGTCCGCGTCCTGGGCGGTGCCGGTGGTCCACACTCCGACGAGCACGACCCGCTCCAGGCGGAGCTGGCGGTACTCGACCTCGGTGACGTCCTCCAGCTCGGTGGACAGCCCCGCGACACGGCGCAGGGCCGCGCGCTCGGAGCGGTCGAACTGGTCGCCGTCACGCTCGCCGTCGATGTCGTGCTTCCAGGCGACGTCCTCTTCCATCAGGGCATCGGCCCGAAGACCTTCGGGGTAGGCGTGCGCGAGGCGCTTGGCGTCCTGTGAAGGGGAAGAAGAGGAGGAGGTCATTGGTTCCTTACGTCGAGGGAGGGACCGGTCCGGCGGTCGGACGACCGGGAGGTCGGCGGGAGACCGGTGTTCGTCAGGGACAACGCGCGGGTTGCTTGGGAGATTCCCGTGCGCCGCGCCGCGCCGACCGGAAGATGGTCGCACGGCGCGGAGCGCTCCGTCATCGGGTTATCCCCCGTGGCGCCCGGGGTCAGCTCTTCCTGGCCCGGCCGGCGGGCGTGGGGGGCGGTACCTGCTTCCAGTCCGGATGGCCGGGCATGGGCGGGGTCTTCTCGCCGTACAGCCAGTCCTGGAAGAAGCCGGTCAGGTCGCGGCCGCCGATCGCGGAGGCGAGGCGGACGAAGTCGGCGGTGCCGACGCTGGTGTCCCGGTTCTGCTGGACCCACACCTTCTCCAGGCGTGCGAAGGCGTCCTTGCCGATCTCCTGGCGCAGGGCGAAGAGCACCAGGGCCGCGCCGTCGTAGATGTTGGAGCGGAAGATGCCGATCTTCTGGCCGGGGGCGGGCGGCTTGGGCCGGGCGGGCGGTCCGCCGGCGGCGCGCCAGCGGTCGGAGGCGCCGTAGGCGGCCTTCATGCGGTCGCGCAGCGGGTGGTCACCCTTCTCCTCGGCGTAGAGGGCCTCGTACCAGGTGGCGTGTCCTTCGTTCAGCCAGACGTCGGACCAGGTGCGGGGGCTGACGCTGTCGCCGAACCACTGGTGGGACAGCTCGTGGACCATGACCGACTCGATGTACCACTTGGGGTAGGCGGGCTCGGTGAAGATGTCCTTCTCGAACAGCGACAGGGTCTGCGTCTCCAGCTCGAACCCGGTGCTGGCCCGCGCCATCAGCACACCGTAGGTCTCGAACGGGTACGGGCCGATCTTGCTCTCCATCCAGGCGATCTGGTCCGGCGTCTTCGCGAGCCAGGGCTCCACCTCCTTCTTGTCGGCGGCGGGCACCACGTCGCGCAGCGGCAGCCCGTGCGGGCCGGTGCGCCGGACGACGGCGGAGTGGCCGATGGACACCTGGGCGAGTTCGGTGGCCATGGGGTGCCGGGAGCGGTAGCTCCAGGTGGTGGAGCCGCCCGTCCTGACCGCGCCGGCCGGCAGGCCGTTGGCGACGGCCGTGTAGTCGTTCGGGGCGGTGATGTGGAAGGTGAACATCGCCTTGTCGGACGGATGGTCGTTGCACGGGAAGACCAGGTGCGCGGCGTCGGCCTGGTTGGCCATGGCGAGCCCGTCGGTGGTCCGCACCCAGCCGCCGTCCCGGTCGTGGGCGGCGACGGGGTCGCTGGTGTGCCGCACGGTGATCCGGGTCAGGCTGCCGAGCGGCAGCGCGTGGTCCGGGGTGACGACGAGATCCTCGCCGGCGCTCGTGAAGGCGGCCTCACGCCCGTCCACCTGGACGGACTGGACGGTGCCGTGCGCGAAGTCGAGGTTGATCCGCCGCAGGGAGCTGGTGAGCCGGGCGTCGATGGTCGTGACTGCCCTGAGCGGCTTGTCGTTGCTGCCGGGATAGGTGAAGGCGAGGTCGTACGCGGCCACGTCGTAGCCGGGGTTGCCCAGCTCCGGGTAGATCCGGTCGCCGACGCCCAGCGGTTCGGCGGGGGCTCCGGCGGCGACGAGGCAGACCGTGACGGCCGAGGCGAGCAGCGCCGCCTTCGGACGCCGGAGGGACCGGCGTACGGGGTGGGGGCGCGTGGGGCGAGTGAGCAGCATGCCCCACCGCTACCAGCGTGTCGCCGCCGGGCGGTGACGGCGCGCGACGGGACCACCCGATCGGGTCGGTCCTGCGGCGGACCGGTGCCGGTTCCGGGCCGGGTTCGGGCGGCGGGTCCGCGCCGTCGGTCAGGCGGCGGGCGCCCGGACCCGGCTCACGTCGTACACGCCCGGTACGTCACGCATCGCGCGCATCAGGGCGGGCAGTTCGGCGGCGTCGGGGAGCTGGAGGGTGTAGGTGTGCCGGACCCGCTGCTGGTTGGGGGATTCCACGGTGGCGGAGACGATCCCGGCGCCCTCCAGCGCGATCACCTCGGTCAGGTCGGCGAGCAGATGGGGACGGCTGAACGATTCGGCGACCAGGGTGACCCGGCACGCGGCGGTGTCCCCCCAGCGCACGGCGATCTCCGCGCGCCCCCGGTTCTTCATGTCGTCGACCATGGAGCACTCCACCCGGTGCACGGTCACCGCTCCCCCGCGCACCGCGAAACCGACGATGTCGTCGGGCGGCACGGGGGTACAGCAGCCGGCCAGGCGCACCGAGCCGCCGGGCTCGTCCAGCAGGACGTCCGCGCCCCGGGGGCGCGCGGCGGGGGCGCCGGCGGCCGGACGGGGTTCGCCCTGGCCTTCCGCGTTGTCCGCGCTGCCCGCGGTGTCCGCGGTTTCCGGGGGGCGGGTGTCGGCGCCGGGGTGGGCCGTGAGCCAGCGCTGGATGGCGATGCGCGCGGTGGGGGTCTGGGCGTGCTCCAGCCATTCGCGGGAGGGTTCGGAGGCCGGGTCCTGGCCCATGAGCAACTGGACGGTGTCGCCGTCGCTCAGGACGGTGCCGAGAGCGGCCAGGCGGCCGTTGACGCGGGCGCCGATGCAGGCGTGGGCGTCCTCGCCGTACTGCGCGTAGGCGGCGTCCACGCAGGTGGCGCCCTCGGGCAGGCCCAGGGTGCCGCCGTCGGGCCGGACCACGGTGATCTCCCGGTCCTGGGCGAGGTCGTCGCGCAGGGTGGACCAGAAGGTGTCCGGGTCGGGGGCGGCTTGCTGCCAGTCGAGGAGGCGGGAGAGCCAGCCGGGGCGGGTGGGGTCGGCACGTTCGCCGTCGAGGCCGACGCCCTGCTCCTCGGCGGGCGGGGTGTACGGGTTGCCGAGTGCGATCACGCCCGCTTCGGCGGCCCGGTGCATGCGGTGGGTGCGGATGAGGACTTCGACGACCTGGCCGTCCGGGCGGGCCACGGCGGTGTGCAGCGACTGGTAGAGGTTGAACTTGGGTACGGCGATGAAGTCCTTGAACTCCGAGACGACCGGCGTGAGACAGGTGTGCAGCTCACCCAGGACGGCGTAGCAGTCCGCGTCTTCGTTCACGAGCACCAGCAGGCGGCCGAAGTCGGTGCCGCGCAGCGGGCCTCGCTTGCGGGAGACGCGGTGGACGGAGACGGAGTGGCGGGGCCGGATGAGGACTTCGGCCGGGATGTCGGCCTCGCGCAGCACGGCGCGCACCTCGTCGGCGACCTCGGCGAGGGGGTCCTCACCTGCGGCGTTCTCGGCGATGAGTTCGCTGGTGCGGGCGTATTCCTCCGGGAGGAGGATGGCGAAGACGAGGTCCTCCAGCTCGGTCTTCAGGGCCTGCACACCGAGGCGTTCGGCGAGCGGGATGAGGACGTCGTGGGTGACCTTGGCGATCCGCGCCTGCTTCTCGGGGCGCATCACGCCGAGGGTGCGCATGTTGTGCAGGCGGTCGGCGAGTTTGATCGACATCACGCGGACGTCGTTGCCGGTGGCGACGAGCATCTTGCGGAAGGTCTCCGGCTCGGCGGCGGCGCCGTAGTCGACCTTCTCCAGCTTGGTGACGCCGTCGACGAGATAGCGGACCTCCTCCCCGAACTCCTCCCTGACCTGGTCGAGGGTCACCTCGGTGTCCTCGACCGTGTCGTGGAGGAGGGAGGCGGTCAGGGTGGTGGTCTCGGCGCCCAGTTCGGCGAGGATCAGGGTCACCGCGAGGGGGTGGGTGATGTACGGCTCGCCGCTCTTGCGCATCTGGCCGCGGTGGGAGGACTCGGCCAGGAGGTAGGCGCGGCGCAGCGGGTCGAGGTCGGCGTCGGGGTGGTGGGCGCGGTGGGCCTCGGCCACGTGCCCGATGGCGTCGGGCAGCCTGCTCCGGACGGCGGCGCCGAGCAGCGCGGCCCGGCCGAGCCTGCGCAGGTCGATCCCCGGCCGGGACTTCCTGCGGGCCACCGTGGGCGCCGGGGGCGCGACCGGGCCTGGGGTCGCAGGGTTCGTGGCCTCCGCACTCATGGGCACCTCCGGCTCGTGGACCGGTGGACGGGGCCCGAGGGGCGTACGCGGCTCAGGGTTGGCGACGTTCCCCCGTCCGTGCCGGTGCTTGATGCTATCGAGCCCGTCACGTGCGACCGACCGCCTCTGGCCGAGCGTGCAACGGATCACCCGTTCGAGCGACGGCTTGGAGGTTTAGAGTTTGCGCCACGTGTCCTCCCGTCGCCTGCGGTGTCGAACGGTCTCGCTGTCGGAGAACGGCTGGTCCCCGGCGTCCGGAGCAGCCGGGGTGCATTCCGCCCGGGTCAGCGGGCCGCCCTTTCCAGCCATTCGCCGTCGATCTCGCCTTCGGCGACGATCACGGCCGCGCCCGTCAACTCGATCTCCCCGTCCGGCCGCTCGGTGATGACCAGCCGGCCGCCGGGCACGTCCACGGTGTAGGTCGCCGGGATGCCGGTGACGGCCGGGTCGGCGTCGTCGCGCCGGGCGGCGGCCACGGCGACCGCGCACGCGCCGGTGCCGCACGAACGGGTCTCGCCGGAACCGCGCTCGTGCACCCGCATGGCGACGTGCCGGGGGGCCCGGTCGACGACGAACTCCACGTTGACCCCGTCCGGGTAGGCGCCCTCCGGGCCGACCGGCGGCGCGGTGCGGAGGTCACCGGCGTGACCGAGGTCGTCGACGAAGGCGACGGCGTGCGGGTTGCCCATGTTCACGTTCCGCGCGGGCCAGCCGCGCTTGCCGACGCTCACCGTGACCTCTCCCTCGGGGAGGCGGGCCCGGCCCATGCCGACGGTCACCTCTCCGGCACCGGATTCGTCCTTGGCGATGTGGACCCGCTTGACGCCCCCGCGCGTGGCGATGGTGAGGTCGCCCGCGTCCACATGTCCAGCGTGCTGGAGGTAGCGCGCGAACACCCGCACTCCGTTGCCGCACATCTCGGCGACCGAGCCGTCGCCGTTGCGGTAGTCCATGAACCACTCGGCCTCGCCGGCCATGTCCCGGGCCTCGGGATGCGCGGCGGAACGCACCACGTGCAGCACCCCGTCGCCGCCGATGCCCGCGCGGCGGTCGCAGAGCGCGGCGACGGCGGCGGGTGTCAGGTCGAGGACGTTCTCGGGGTCGGGCACGATCACGAAGTCGTTCTCGGTGCCGTGCCCCTTGAGGAATGCGATCCGCGTGCTCATTCCTCGATCGTACGGGGTGGGTCGGACATCCCCGGAAAGCCCCGGCAGGCCCGGAAGGCAGCCGGGGGGCGCTAGCGCAGCCGGGCGACCCGCCATACGGCGAGGACGACGACGACCCCCACGAGCAGGGCGTAGGAGAGCACGACGCGCCAGTCGGCGCGCCGGCCGGAGCCGCGTGGGGACAGGCCCGGCCAGGTGTAGCCGACGCGGCGGGCGGCCATCATGCCCCAGCCGGCGGCACAGGAGCAGATCAGCAGGCCCAGCATGGCGATGACCGCGCCGCTGTCGCCGAAGTCGAAGGCGAGCGGGAAGGCGAACATCAGCGAGCCGAGCGCGGCCAGGCCCACGATGGGCGCAAGCTGCCAGATGCGCAGCCTGCGCTGGGGACGCAGTTCGACCTCGACCTCGGGGCCGCCCGTGAACATCTCCTCGGGCGTCGGCCCGTCGGCGGTGACCACGGTGGGGAGGTCGTCCGGACCGTCCTCGGCCAGGGGGTCGCCGAGGCCCGGCTCGTCACTGTAGGTGGTGATGTGCTCGGTGCCTGCTGCGGTGTCACGAGGGCCGGCCTCCATCGCCACGCGCCCTCCCAACTAGGACTTCACTGGTCGATCGAAGCTCGATGATGGCACGGCGCCGGAGGCCGGGTTGACCCGTGGCGCATCCCGATGCCATGACGTGATCAGGCTGTGACCGGTCGTTCGACCAACGCCAGCGCCAGCCCCGGAAGTTCCCCCCGGTCCGCCACGGCCCCGCTGAGCCAGTGGACCCTGGGGTCGCGCCGGAACCAGGTGTCCTGGCGGCGCGCGAAGCGCTTGGTCGAGCGCACGGTCTCCGCGCGCGCCTCGTCCTCGGTGCACTCCCCGGCGAGCGCGGTGAGCACCTGCTGATAGCCGAGCGCCCGGGACGCGGTAAGGCCCTCGCGCAGCCCCAGCGCCTCCAGCGCGCGCACCTCGTCCACGAGTCCGGCCTCCCACATGCGGTCGACGCGGCGCGCGATGCGCTCGTCCAGCTCGGGGCGGGCCACGTCGACGCCGATCTGCAGGGTGTCGTAGACCGAGTCGTGGCCGGGGAGGTTGGCGGTGAAGGGTTGGCCGGTGATCTCGATGACCTCAAGGGCCCGGACGATGCGGCGCCCGTTGCCGGGCAGGATGGCGCGGGCGGCGTCGGGGTCGGCGGCTGCCAGGCGGGCGTGCAGGGCGCCGGGGCCGCGCAGGGCCAGCTCGCCCTCCAGGCGGGCCCGGACCTCGGGGTCGGTGCCGGGGAACTCCAGATTGTCGACGGCGCCGCGCACGTAGAGTCCGGAGCCGCCGACCAGGACGGGCCAGCGGCCCTCGGCGAGCAGGGCGTCGATGCGGGCGCGGGCCAGCTTCTGGTACTCGGCGACCGAGGCGGCGACCTTCACGTCCCAGATGTCGAGGAGGTGGTGCGGGATTCCGCCGCGTTCCCCGGGGGTGAGCTTGGCGGTGCCAATGTCCATCCCCCGGTAGAGCTGCATCGAGTCGGCGTTGATGACCTCGCCGCCGAGCTGCTGGGCCAGGAAGACGCCGAGGTCGGACTTTCCGGCCGCGGTGGGGCCCACGACGGCGATGACACGGGGGGCGGGGGATGCACTGCTCACCGCACCAGTCTCGCAAACGTTCCGGCGCCCCCGGTGGCCGACGGGGGAAGCCGTGCCATCGAGGGGGCAGGAGTTACGGGTGCGGTCCGGGTGAGCGCGTGGTGTGACACCCCTCGGGGAGGGGTACCGTCCCGGCAAGCGACGCATCACGCGCATTCGGGTTGTTCCGGAAGGTGGATCATGGGCCTGTTCGACAATGTGAAGGCCGCGCTCGGCCCGGCCAAGGACAAGGTGACGGACCTGGCCCGGCAGCACGGTGACAAGGTGCAGGACGGGATCGACAAGGCCGCCCACGTGGTCGACGAGCGGACCAGGGGCAAGTACAGCGACAAGATCCACGCCGGTACGGACAAGGCCAAGGAAGCGGTGGACCGCCTCGGCCAGGAGGGCCGGAAGCCCGGCGCGAACGGTCCGCAGACGCCGCCGCGGACCCCGCCGGCCGGCTAGAAGTGCCCTGAAGATCTTGAAATTGCGCCCGTCTTGAACCGGTTCATGGCGATTGACATTTACTGGCACTCCAGGGCGAGTCGGGCGGCCGGATCAAGATCTTCATCGGCCTTCTAGCCGGCTAGCTCCAGGCGGCGACCAGGTACCCGACCCCGTACGGCGCCTCGTCGTACAGCAGCGTGCCCTCTAGCCCGGCGCCCTCGGCTGCCGCGGCGAGGACCTGCCAGGGGGCGCGGCCCGCTGCCTGGAGTTCACCGGCGAGCCCGGCGTCGAGTGCGGCGAGGACCGCCAGGTCGGCGGTCCCCAGCGCGCGGGCGGCCTCGGCGTCGAAGGGGGCCGCGCGTTCGTCGAGGTAGCCGGGGGCCTTGAGTGAGCGGCAGGCGCTGCCGTCGCCCATGACCAGCAGGGCGATCCGGTCGCTCCCGCCCGCGATCTCCGCGCCCAGCCCGGCGCACCGGGCGGCCGTGAGCGCCATGTCCACGGCCACGCCCTCGGCCGGCGCTTCCGCCCAGCCGGTCCGCTCCAGCAGCCAGGCGGCGACGGCCAGGGAAGCGGGCAGCTCTGCGGCGGAGGTGGCTCCGGGGCCGAGCGTCACGTCGAGATCGACACCGAAGCTCCGGAAGGAGCCCGGCGTGCCCTGCGGGTAATGCCCGCCGTGCTCGGCGGGGCCGATGACCACCAGGCGGTCGGGGCGGGCGGCGGCGAGTACGCCGAGCGCGTCCACGCAGGCGGCCCGGACGGCGTCCATTTCGGGCGCGGCACCGGCGGCGACCTCGGGGACGAGCAACGGGGGGCAGGGGCAGACGGCGACCGCGACAAGCATGACCGGCAGCGTAACGCGCCGCACCGGTGGCCCGGACGCCTCCTCGGCCGCCGGTACGGCGTGCGAACGGCTCAGTCGCAGCCGCAGCCGCTCGTGGCGGCGGGCAGCGGCGCGGGAACACCGATCTTCGGCAGGCCGAGCATGACGCCGGCCTTCCCGGCGGGCTCGGCGGCGTTGCGCTTCTCCCAGGCGTCGCCCGCGCGCGTGCGGCGCACGGCGAGGACGGGACCCTCGGCGAGCAGGTGATGCGGGGCGGCGTAGGTGACCTCGACGGTGACCACGTCGCCGGGCCGCACCTCCTCGTCCGGCTTGGTGAAGTGGACCAGGCGGTTGTCGGGGGCGCGGCCGGAGAGACGGTGGGTGGCACCGTCCTTGCGGCCCTCGCCCTCGGCGACCATCAGGTCCAGGGTGCGGCCGACCTGCTTCTTGTTCTCCTCCCAGGAGATCTCGTCCTGGAGGGCCACGAGGCGCTCGTAGCGGGCCTGCACGACCTCCTTGGGGATCTGGCCGTCCATGGTCGCGGCCGGGGTGCCGGGGCGCTTGGAGTACTGGAAGGTGAACGCCTGGGCGAACCGGGCCTCGCGGACCACGTGCATGGTCTGCTCGAAGTCCTCCTCGGTCTCGCCCGGGAAGCCCACGATGATGTCGGTGGTGATGGCCGCGTGCGGGATGGCGGCGCGGACCTTCTCGATGATCCCGAGGTAGCGCTCATGCCGGTACGAGCGGCGCATCGCCTTCAGGACGGTGTCCGAGCCGGACTGGAGCGGCATGTGCAGCTGCGGCATCGCGTTCGGCGTCTCGGCCATGGCGGCGATCACGTCGTCGGTGAAGTCGCGGGGGTGCGGCGAGGTGAAGCGGACGCGCTCCAGGCCCTCGATCGTCCCGCAGGCGCGCAGCAGCTTGCTGAACGCCTCGCGGTCGCCGATGTCGGAGCCGTAGGCGTTGACGTTCTGCCCGAGCAGGGTGATCTCGCTGACGCCCTCGGCGACCAGCGCCTCGATCTCGGCGAGGATGTCGCCGGTCCTGCGGTCCTTCTCCTTGCCGCGCAGCGCCGGGACGATACAGAAGGTGCAGGTGTTGTTGCAGCCGACGGAGATCGACACCCAGGCCGCGTACGCGCTCTCGCGCCGGGTCGGCAGGGTGGAGGGGAACGCCTCCAGCGACTCGGCGATCTCGACCTGCGCCTCCTCCTGCACGCGGGCGCGCTCCAGCAGCACGGGCAGCTTGCCGATGTTGTGCGTGCCGAAGACGACGTCCACCCACGGCGCCCGCTTCACGATGGTGTCGCGGTCCTTCTGCGCGAGGCAGCCGCCGACCGCGATCTGCATACCGGGGCGGGACGCCTTGCGGGGCGCGAGCCGGCCGAGGTTGCCGTAGAGCCGGTTGTCGGCGTTCTCCCGGACCGCGCAGGTGTTGAACACGACCACGTCGGCATCGCCGTCCGCCCCCTCGGGCGCCCGGACATACCCGGCGTCCTCCAGCAGCCCGGACAATCGCTCGGAGTCGTGGACGTTCATCTGGCACCCGTAGGTGCGCACCTCGTACGTCTTGGCTGCTCGAACGTCCACTGCCGGGCTCCGGTCGCTGCTGATGGTCATGGGTCAAGGGTAGGCGGTCCCTGGCGGCCCTCCGCCCCCGCTCGGGGGGTTCGTGGCCGGAGACACGGCGGGGCCGGTCAGTCCCCCGCGGGGGTCCAGCCCTGGCGGCGCAGGACGGCCGAGACGTCGGGGGCGCGGTAGTGCTCGCCCTTGAGGACCTTGCCGTCCTCGCGGCGGGCGATCTCGCCTTCGGGGCCGATCTTGCTCATGTTGGCGCGGTGGATCTCGGCGATCACCTCGTCGAGGTCGATGCCGTGGACCAGCGCGGTGCCGTAGGCCACGTACACCACGTCCGCCAGTTCCCGCGCGAGGTGGTCGAGCGGGCCGGTGACCGACACCTCGGCCGCCTCGGCGGCTTCCTCGGCGAGCAGTTCCCCTCGGTGCGCGGCCAGTTCGGCACCGATCTCGGTGGGTATGGTGCGGGCGCCGAGACCGAAGGCGTGGTGGAACTCGCTGACGAGGCGGGCCGGAGAAGTGCTCATGCGGCGACTCTAACGGCCGACTCCGACAGCCCCGCCGGTTGTCCACAGGCGGCCGGAGCCCTGGCCGCCGGGTTGTCCACAGCCCTGGTCGGCCCGCTTCCGGCCTGGCAGGATCGCCCGCATGTCCAAGGTGTTCCCGTTCACCGAGATTTCCGCCAGGCTGCCCGGCCGGCGCCGCGTGCTGTGGGCGTCGGGCGCGGGAGTCGTGGTGCTGGGTCTGCTGCTGTGGTGGCTGGCCCCGCTCGGCGAGAAGCCGCCGAGCGGGACGATCGTGTTCAGCACGGGCGGCACCCGCGGGGTGTACGAGGAGTACGGCCGTCGCCTGCGCAACGAGCTGGCGAAGGACATGCCCGGTCTGACGGTGAAGCTCACGAGCAGCGCCGGTTCGCAGGAGAACGTGCAGCGGGTGGCGGCCGGGAAGGCGGACTTCACCATAGCGGCGGCCGACGCGGTGCAGACGTACGAGCAGGCGCACCCCGCCGAGCACCGGCTGCGCGGGGTGGCCCGGCTCTACGACGACTATGTGCAGATCGTCGTGGCGCCCGACTCGGGCATCGACAGCGTCGCCGACCTCCGTGACAAGCGGGTCGCCACCGGCCTGCCGAACTCCGGTGTGCGGCTGATCGCGGACGGCGTGCTGACGGCGGCCGGGATCGACCCGGAGAAGGGCATCGTGCCGGTGTCCGCCGGGATCGACACCGGTCCGGACATGCTGGCTGACCACGACATCGACGCCTTCTTCTGGTCCGGCGGCCTGCCCACCGGCGGGCTCACGGAGCTGGCGGACAAGTCGGGATTCCGGTTCGTGCCGATAGAGGGAAAGCTCGTCTCCCGGTTACACGCCGAGGGGGAGGCGGCGCGCTACTACCGGCCCACCAACATGCCCGAGTCGGCGTATCCCCGGGTGCAGCACGGTTCCACGGTGGCCACCATCGCGGTGTCCAACCTGCTGATGACCCGCGCCGACCTGGACCCGAGGCTCACGGAGTGGATAACCCGCATCGTGATCAAGAGCCGGGACGAGATAGGCAAGCATGTGCACTCCGCGCAGCGCGTGGATCTGCGCACCGCCGTCTACACCGACCCGCTCCCCCTGCACATCGGTGCCCGGCGCTACTACCGCTCGGTCAAACCCTGACGCGGGCCGGGCACGGGGGCGTGCCGGGGCAGGGTGACCGTGACCCGCAGCCCCCCGGGCTCGTGGTGGCCGTAGGCGATCGAGCAGCCCGTCGCGGCGAGCAGGGCGCGGGTGATGGACAAGCCGAGACCTGAGCCCTTGATGTTCTGGTGGCGGCCGCTGCGCCAGAACCGGTCGCCCACCCGCTCCAGTTCGTCGTCGGTCAGGCCCGGCCCGGTGTCGGTGACCTGGACGGTGGTGGTGTCACCGCACGCGAGGACACCGACCTCGACCGTGCCGTGCTCGGGGGTGAACTTGACGGCGTTGTCGATCACCGCGTCCAGCGCGCTGGACAGGTAGAGCGCGTCGGCCCAGGCGGTCGTGGGCGGGCAGTCGCCCACCAGCCGCACGCCCTTGGCGCCGGCGGCCGGCGTCCAGGCGGCGACCCGCTCCTCCGCGAGCGCGCCGATGTCGGTCAGCCGGGCCTCGGTCTCGGCGTGTTCGGCCAGCGCCAGGTCGAGCAGATCGTCCAGCACCTGAGCCAGCCGCTTGCCCTCGGTGCGCACGGAGGCGATCTCCGCGTTGTCCTCGGGCAGTTCGAGGGAGAGCAGTTCGATCCGCAGCAAGAGCGCCGAGAGGGGGTTGCGCAACTGATGGGAAGCGTCCGCGACAAAGGCCCGCTGCTGCTCCAGCACGTCCTCGACGTTGTCCGCCATCTCGTTGAACGACTTGGCCAGCCGCCGCAGTTCGGGCGGCCCGCCGCCGACCGCGACGCGCGACTTCAGCCGTCCGGTGGCGATGTCGTGGGTGGTGGCGTCCAGGATGCGCACCGGCCTCAGCACCCAGCCGGTCAGCCGCAGCGCCGCACCCACCGCGAGCAGCATCGCCGCGATCTCCCCGGCCGCGATCATCGCCCAGCCGCGCAGGACGCGCCATCGCATCCGCTCGGTGGGCGAGTCGGTGACGACGACCGCGACCACATCCCCGTCCCGGATGACGGGCGAGGCGACCACGAGCCGGGTCCGCTGCCAGGGCCACACCTGGCCGGGGTCGTGACTGCGACGGCTGAGCAGCGCCTCCTCGAAGGCAGCCCGGACCACCCCCTCCTGCGGTACGAACCAGTCACTTGGGGCATTGACCATGGCGGAGCGGTCGCTGTAGAAGACACCGGCGCGGATGTCGTAGACGTCGTGGTAGCTCTCCAGCTCGCGGAGGAGGGTCTGGAGGCGTTCGTCCGGGGCGGTGGTCCGGCCGCCGCTCGGGGTATCGGTGACGAACTGGGCGAGCGCGGCGAAGCGCGCGGTGTCGTCTATGCGGTCCACGATGACGCGCTGCTGCTGAGCGGCGGCCACGCTGACGGCGAGCGGCACGCCGAGCGCGAGGAGTACGGCCGCCATCAGCACGATGAGCAGCGGCAGCAGCCGAGTGCGCACCCGGCCCCGCTATCCGGCCGGGGCGACGAGCCGGTAGCCGACCCCGCGCACGGTCTCGATCAGCGCGGGCATGCGCAGCTTGGCGCGCAGCGACGCCACATGCACCTCCAGCGTGCGCCCGGTCCCTTCCCAACTGGTGCGCCACACCTCGCTGATGATCTGCTCCCGCCGGAAGACCACCCCGGGTCGCTGGGCGAGCAGCGCGAGCAGGTCGAACTCCTTGCGGGTCAGCGGGACGTTGGCCCCGGCGACGCTGACCTGCCGGGTGGGCAGTTCGATACGGAGCGTGCCGAGCAGCAGGGCGGCGCCGTCGTCGCCGGCCACCGCGTCCTCGGGGACGGTGCGGCGGCTGACGGCGTGGATGCGGGCGAGGAGTTCACCGGTGTCGTACGGCTTCACGACGTAGTCGTCGGCGCCCAGGTTGAGCCCGTGGATGCGGGAGCGGATGTCGGAGCGGGCGGTGACCATGATGACCGGGGTGCCGGTGCGCTTGCGGATCTTGCCGCAGACCTCGTAGCCGTCCTGGTCGGGCAGGCCGAGGTCGAGCAGGATCACGCCGAAGCCGGGGCCCTCGGGGACGAGCGCCTGGAGCGCCTCCTCCCCGCTGCGGGCATGGGTGACGTCGAAGCCGTGCCGGGCGAGGATCGCGGAGAGGGCCGCGGCGACATGGTTGTCGTCCTCGACGAGCAGCAGTCTCATCCCGGCCCCCTCCGGTTCAGCGGTCGTACGGTCTGGGTTCTTCTCACGTGCGTACCGATGAGGCGCGCTCGTGCACCATGCAGTGACTCCGATGAAGGACGACGCCGTCAAGAGCGTTCCGGTTGCCCGCGCCTTCCGTTATCCGGCCGATACGCGCGCCGAAGGCGAGTGCTACGACACGTGTTTGATTGCTATCGGATCGTGATGCTCAGATTCACCTCAGATGTGGTGACGTGGGTGGAGGTTCGTCACTACTGTCCCCGGAAACCGAGGAGGACGGAGCCCTAGAGCGATGACCGAAGTAGCGGTGGCCGAGGAAGACGTGGCCGCGTCCGACGACCTGGTCGTCCTGAAGAGCGTCAACAAGCACTTCGGCGCCTTGCATGTGCTCCAGGAGATCGACCTGACGATCGGCCGCGGTGAGGTCGTCGTGGTCATCGGACCCTCCGGATCAGGCAAGTCGACCCTGTGTCGCACCATCAACCGCCTGGAGACGATCGACTCCGGCAGCATCACCATCGACGGCAAGCCGCTGCCCCAGGAGGGCAAGGCGCTGGCCCGGCTGCGGGCTGACGTCGGAATGGTGTTCCAGTCCTTCAACCTCTTTGCGCACAAGACCGTGCTCGAGAACGTGATGCTGGGTCAGCTCAAGGTCCGCGGGACGGACAAGAAGAAGGCCGAGGAGCAGGCGCGCGCCCTGCTCGACCGGGTCGGCGTCGGCAGCCAGGCCGACAAGTACCCGGCGCAGCTGTCCGGTGGCCAGCAGCAGCGTGTCGCCATCGCTCGGGCGCTGGCGATGGGCCCGAAGGTGATGCTCTTCGACGAGCCCACCTCGGCCCTCGACCCCGAGATGATCAACGAGGTCCTCGAGGTCATGCAGCAGCTGGCCCGCGAGGGGATGACGATGGTCGTCGTCACCCACGAGATGGGCTTCGCCCGCTCGGCCGCGAACCGCGTGGTCTTCATGGCGGACGGCCGGATCGTCGAACAGGCCGCCCCCGAACAGTTCTTCAGCCACCCCCGCAGCGACCGGGCCAAGGACTTCCTGTCGAAGATCCTTCACCACTGACTCCGCCGCACGGGCCGCGTCTGCGCCTGCCCGTGCCCGCGTCTCCCCGCCTGTGCAAGGCGGACTCCGCCGATTCGAAGGATGTCCTCATGAAGTTCCGCAAGTCCGCCTCCGTGGCGGTCCTCGCCACCCTCGCGCTGGCCATGACCGCCTGCGGCGGAGAGTCCGGCAACGCCGGTGACAAGCCGTCCGGAGGAGACAGCGGCGCGGCGGCCGCGAAGCTCCCGTCCTATGCCGTGGCCACGGACGTGAAGATCGACTCCGCCACCCTCAAGAGGGCGCAGAAGGCCGGCAAGCTCGTCATCGGTGCCAAGAACGACCAGCCGTACCTCGGCTTCGAGGACACGACCGGCAAGCGGTCCGGCTTCGACATCGAGATCGCCAAGATGGTCGCCGCCGACCTCGGATTCAAGCCCGAGCAGCTCGAGTTCAAGACGGTGGACTCCAACGTTCGGGAGACGACCATCTCCAAGGGCGAGGTGGACCTGTACGTCGGCACCTACACGATCAACGACAAGCGCAAGCAGCTGGTCGGCTTCGCGGGCCCGTACTTCCTCGCCGGCGCGGACCTCCTGGTCCGCAAGGGGGACAAGGCCATCACCGGCGCCGACTCGCTCAAGGGCAAGACGGTCTGCTCCATCAAGGGTTCCACTCCGCTCCAGGAGATCAAGAAGCCCAAGTACGGTGCGAAGACCGTGGAGCTGTCGAAGTACTCCGAGTGCGTGCAGCAGTTGCTGAACAACGAGGTCGACGCCGTCACCACCGACGACGCGATCCTCAAGGGCTACGCCGCGCAGCGCCCGACCAAGCTCCAGGTGGTCGGCAAGCCGTTCACCAAGGAGCCGTACGGCGTGGGCATGAACAAGGACGACAAGGCCCTGCGCGACGCGGTGAACGACGCGCTGGAGAAGCACGAGAAGAACGGCGACTACAAGAAGGCGTACGACGCGACGCTCGGTCTGTCCGGCTCCTCGTACACGGCGCCGCCGGCCACCGAGCGCTACTGACGCACCGCTGACACATCGCCGCGTCGAAGCGCCGGGCAGGGCAGTCGCCGGCCCGGCGCTTCGAGTCCGTGAGGACGCGGCGCCGACGGGTCCGGGCCGGCCGTACCGTCCCGGCCGCGGCCTTCCCTGCCCGTACACCGCCACGAGGACCTCCCCGTGAACATATTGGTCGACCATCTCGCGGAGTTCCGCGAGGGGTTCATCGGCACTGTTCTGCTGACACTCGCCAGCGGACTCCTCGCGATGGTGCTGGGTGTCATCATCGCCGGTTTCCGCGTCTCTCCCGTTCCGCCCCTGCGCGTGTTCGGCACCGCGTGGGTCACGCTCTTCCGCAACACACCCCTGACGCTGCTCTTCCTCATCGCCTGGTTCGTGGTCCCGGTGGTGTTCGTACCGGGTATGAGCCCGTGGACCAAGGCGCTGCTCGCCCTCGGCTTCTACACGTCGGCCTTCGTCTGCGAGGCGGTGCGGTCGGGTATCAACACGGTGCCGCTGGGGCAGGCGGAAGCCGCCCGCTCGCTCGGCATGAGTTTCGTCCAGACACTGCGGCTGATAGTCCTCCCGCAGGCCACCCGGACCGTGATCGCCCCCCTGAGTTCGATCTTCATCGCGCTCACCAAGAACTCGGCGATCGCGGGCGCGTTCAGCGTGACCGAGCTGTTCGGGGTGCAGAAGCTCCTCAGTGACCAGGGGTACGCCATCACCTGGATCTTCGTGTGGGTGGCCCTGGGCTACCTCGTCATCACTTTCTCGATCAGCGGCCTGTTCCGGCTGCTGGAGAGGCGTCTGGGGGTCGCGCGATGAGTTCGAGCGTTCTGTTCGACACGCCCGGTCCCAGGGCCCGGGTCCGCAACCGTTTCCTCACGGTGCTGGGTTCGCTGGCGCTGGTGGCCCTGCTCGTCTTCGTCGTCCACCGGCTGGACGTGAAGGGCCAGCTGGACCCGAACGTCTGGAACATCTTCAACAACGCGGGCGTCCGCACCAACATTCGCGACGGCATCCTGACCACGCTCAAGGTCTTCGCGGTGGCCGGAGTCCTGTCCCTGGTGCTGGGCCTGCTGCTCGCCGTGGCACGCGTGTCCGACCACCGGCCGGTCCGCTGGTTCGCCACCGGATTCATCGAGCTGTTCCGCGCCGTGCCTCTCCTCATCACCATCTACGCCCTGTGGGTCGTCTTCCTCACCTACAAGACCGACCTCGGCGTGGTGGGCGACAACGCCGCCTTCTGGGGTCTGGTCATCGGCCTGACCGTCTACAACGGCACTGTCCAGGCCGAGGTGTTCCGCGCGGGCATCAACGCCGTGCCCCGGGGACAGGTCGAGGCGGCGTACGCGCTCGGTCTCCGCAAGCACCAGGTGATGACGACGCTGCTGCTGCCGCAGGCGGTGCGCTCGATGCTGCCTACGGTGATCAGCCAGCTCGTGGTCACGCTGAAGGACACCTCGCTCGGCTACATCATCACGTACACCGAACTCCTGTACGCCACCCGGAAGATGGCCACCAACATCATCGTCAACGGGGAGAACCCGTTCACGGCGGTCACCATCGTGGCCGGGGCGATCTACATCACGATGTGTCTCGCGCTCTCCTCGGTGGCGACCTGGCTCGAGCGGCGTGGCCGCCGGGCGAAGACCGGCATCGCCGTGGCCTCGGCGGCGGGGGCCGACGAGCCGCCGGAGGTGCCAGACACCCCCGACGACGGCACCGTCGCCGCCCGCCCCGTGAAG
>NZ_JBHXLV010000049.1:0-36127 GCF_042721685.1 Streptomyces sp. NPDC058459
CGCGTACGCCTTCTCCAGAGCGGCGAGGTCGAGCTTGCCCATCTTCATCATGGCGCCGAAGGTGCGGGCGGCCTTCTGCGGGTCGGGGTCCCTGGTCATGTCGAGCAGCCGCTCGGGGCAGACCTGCCAGGACACGCCGAACTTGTCCTTGAGCCAGCCGCAGGGGCCGCCCTCGCCGCCGTCCTCGATCAGCCGGTTCCAGTAGTGGTCGATCTCCCGCTGGTCGGCGCAGAGGATCTGGAACGAGATCGCCTCGCTGAACGTGAACTCGGGGCCGCCGTTGAGGGCGACGAACTTCTGGCCGTTGGCGGTGAACTCGACGGTGAGCACGGTCCCGGGCTCGCCGGGGCCGGCCTCGCTCCAGTGGGTGACGCGGCCGACGCCGGAGTCCTTGAAGACGGACACGTAGTAGTGCGCCGCCTCCTCGGCCCGGCCGTCGAACCAGAGACATGTGGTGAAACCACCGTGGGACATGGGGACCTCCTGTGCGGGTGGGGGCGCCGGTCGCGCGCTCCTCTGTAACGACCGCGGCCCGCCTCCGGACTCATCGCTGGCAGGCAGATAAGATCAAGCCAGTTCGTCGATTTCTAGCCAGGTCGAAATTTGTGCGCATGCGTCGCGTGACCGGGGGTACCCGGCCCGTGAAAGAAAACGTGCATGGGGCGGGGATCTCCGGGTAACCGGGGACCACGCGACATCCGCGGCCCCGGGGAGACAGGGGCCGGAGGAGCAGTCGTAGCACCGTGACTTACTTGGGAGAGGTAATGGACACCGCCGTCGGCACCCGGTCACAGGCAGAGGTCGCGGGGAAGACCGCGCAGGACAGGACGGACGAGGAGATCCTTCCTGGTATCGCGGACCCCGCCTCCGTGGCCCCGCGTGACGCGCGGGCGCTGTCGAAGCAGTTCTTCCGCCGCCTGGCAGAGCTGGAAGAGGGCACGCACGACTACCAGTACGCGCGCAACACCCTCATCGAGATGAACATGTCCCTGGTCCGCTTCGCCGCCGGGCGCTTCCGGGGCCGCGGCGACGACATGGAGGACATCGTCCAGACCGGCATGATCGGCCTGATCAAGGCGATCGACCGGTTCGAGGTCTCGCGCGAGGTGGAGTTCACGTCCTTCGCACTGCCTTACATCGTGGGCGAGATCAAGCGGTTCTTCCGCGACACCACCTGGGCGGTGCATGTGCCGCGCCGGCTCCAGGAGCTGCGGGTGGAGCTGGCCAAGGCCCGTGAGGAGCTGTCGAGCCGGCTGGACCGCGACCCGACCGTGGCCGAGCTGGCCACGCTCATGAACATCACCGAGCAGCAGGTCGTCGAGGGCCAGCTCGCCTCCAACGGCTACAACTCCAGCTCGCTGGACGCCGCCCTCACCGGCGACGGCCGCGAGGACGGCGAGGCGGTCCTCGCGGACTTCATCGGCGTCGAGGAGGAGGGCCTGCAGCTGGTGGAGGACTTCCACGCCCTCGCCCCGCTGATGGCCGAGCTGAGCGACCGCGACCGGCAGATCATCCACATGCGGTTCGTGGAGGAGGCCACCCAGGCGGAGATCGGCGAGAGGCTCGGCTGCTCGCAGATGCACGTCTCCCGTCTGATCAAGCGCATCATCTCGCGGCTGCGTCAGGGCATGCTCGGCGAGCTGGGCTGCGCCTGAGCAGGACGCTCCGCCGTCTCCGCGATGGCTTCACCTGAGGCTCGGCCTTAGGTGAGAAGGGCGGTCCGGGTCCGACCGGGCCGCCCTTCGTCGTGCCCACACTCCTGAAGCACGCCCACACTGCTGAAGCCTGGAAACACTGCTGGAGCCTGGACACACGAAGACGCCGACCGGATCACGGTCGGCGTTCATTGACCAGAGCAGTGGCGCGCGGGGTACCTCAGTCCTCCAGCCGGATCAGGGCCCGCACCCGCTTCCCCACCGGCACGCGGTCCACGGTGATCTCCGAGGCCACCGCGCGCACGATCTCCAGTCCGTGGTGGCCGACCCGCTCGGGGTCCCTGGGGAAGAGACGGGGAAGCGCCGCGCTGCTGTCGTACACCGACACGCTGATCGCGCTGTCGGTGCCCTCCAGCTCCAGGATGTACGGGCCTCCGCTGTGCCGGTCGGCGTTGGTGACCAGCTCGCTCACGACCAGGAGCAGATCCCCGCCCGTCAGGCTGTCGACGGTGGCGCACCATTCCGTGCGCAGCTGCTCCAGGAAGCGTCCGGCAAAGGCCCGCGCGTCGGCGATGCACCCTGGTTCTCCGGTGTAGTGGGCCGTACGCCGCAGGGGTTCCACGGGTACGTCGAACCCAGTCGGTATCGCTGCCACTGCCACGCCCAGGTGTTCGGTCATGGTGTCTCTCTCGAAATGCCCGGTCCGGCCGGTCGCCTGTTGCCTCTGTTGCTCGTACCCCGACTCGCGCAGCACACTCCCCCCGATCTGTTCGCCACACGCGTACCCGTGCCGGGCGCGACGCGACCTGCCCGGACCTGGGGTCTCGTGGTCAGGCGACGGGGACGACGAAGGCGGGGACGGTGCGCTGCATGCGCAGGGCGTCGACCGACTCGGCGAGGAGTTCGTACTCCGTGGTGTCGTCGCTCGCGGCGATGCGCACCAGGCGTCCGCCGGCCAGTTCGTCCGCGACCAGTTCCTGCCGGGCGTCGTCGGAGCACCAGGCGCGCAGCAGGGTGGGGACGTCGGCCACGGTGTGCGGGACCGGGACGAGGGCGCCGGGCGGTATCTTCTCGCCCTCGGGGCTGGGGTCCAGTCGCTCGGCGATCCAGGAGGCGCGGTCCCGCAGCCACCACAGGGCGAGCGCGAGGGTGGGCGCGCGGTAGGTTCCGAGCGGTACGCCCACCCGCTGACCGCCACAGCTCCCGTACGCGGTGACATGGCACAGGAATTCGTCGTGCACGATCACTCCCCCGTTGCCTCGCCGGTGTGCCGACCGGGCCCTCTCTCTTCCGTGCGGCTCCTGTGCGGTGAAGCGCCCCTGGTATTTCGAGTATCGCCACATTGGAAACACTGTCACCATGCCAATCCGGCCACTCTTGGCATATGCGATGCCCGATTCTGGCCGGATCATGTGGCGCGCGGGAGTGCCGCCCCTCAATTGGCGGATTATCGACCGTGGACGGCGCGCCGAGGCCCCTGACCCCGGCCCCCACACGGGTAGAGCCCAGGGGGCGGGGCCTCCCTGGGCTCTACTGCGGGCTCCGCTGCTCCGGCCGGCAGGAATTCAGTGCCGCCCGCGCCGGAATACGCGAGGAAATCGTGAAGTCGAAAAAAATCTTCGCCCTCCGCCGCTACCGTTCCGGCGAGTTCAGGCCTTCACGATGGCGTCGATACGGGCCAGGTCATCAGCGTCGAATTCCAGATTCCGGATGGCGCCGACGCTGTCTTCGAGCTGCCTCGTGCTGCTCGCTCCGACGAGGGC
Organism: Streptomyces sp. NPDC058459; assembly: GCF_042721685.1. NCBI lineage: Bacteria > Bacillati > Actinomycetota > Actinomycetes > Kitasatosporales > Streptomycetaceae > Streptomyces > Streptomyces sp. NPDC058459. Next base: position 3,419 of record NZ_JBHXLV010000049.1, read on the forward strand.
GGACGTCACCCGTCCGCCCCTCAGCACCCAGGCGAGGGCCAGCTGGGCCAGGGTCTGGCCCCGGGAGGCGGCGATCTCGTTCAGCGCGCGCAGCCGGCCGACGAGGTCCTCGGTGACGGCGTCGGACTTGAGGAAGGGGCTGTCGCTCGCGGCGCGCGAGTCCTCGGGGATGCCGTCGAGGTAGCGGCCGGTGAGAAGGCCCTGCTCCAGCGGGGAGTAGACGATGGAGCCCACCTGGAGCTCGTCCAGGGCGTCCAGCAGGCCCTCGTCCTCCGGGCGCCGGTCCAGGACCGAGTACCGCGGCTGGTGGATGAGGAGCGGGGTGCCCAGTTCACCGAGGATGCGCGCGGCCTCCCGGGTCTGCTCCGCCGAGTAGTTGGAGACGCCTACATAGAGCGCCTTGCCCTGCTGGACCGCCGAGTGCAGCGCGCCCATGGTCTCTTCCAGCGGGGTGTCGGGGTCGAAGCGGTGCGAGTAGAAGATGTCGACGTGGTCCAGGCCCAGCCGCGTCAGGCTCTGGTCGAGCGAGGACAGCACGGACTTGCGCGAGCCCCACTCCCCGTACGGGCCGGGCCACATCAGATAGCCGGCCTTGGTGGAGATGACCAGTTCGTCACGGTAGGGCGTGAAGTCGGCCCTGAGTGCCTCGCCGAGCGCGGACTCGGCGGCGCCGGGCGGCGGGCCGTAGTTGTTGGCCAGGTCGAAGTGGGTGATCCCGAGGTCGAAGGCGCGGCGCAGGATCGCGCGCTGGGTCTCGACCGGGCGGTCGGGGCCGAAGTTGTGCCACAGGCCGAGCGACAGCGCGGGCAGCTTCAGTCCGCTGCGTCCGGAGCGCCGGTAGGGCAGGTCGGCGTAGCGGTCGGGGTGGGCGGTGTACAACGCGACTCCAGTGAAGGGTGGGGACACGGTCTTCCCGGCGCCGGACACCTGGGCGTCCGGCAGCCTCCCCCACTCTTCACCGGAGCATGGTCAGCGGTCCAACAGGAGAATGCGATGGATTTCAGCGGCTAGGCTTCTCAATCATGGAACTGCGTCATCTCCAGCACTTCGTCGCGGTCGCCGAGGACCAGCACTTCACCCGTGCCGCCGAGCGGCTGATGGTGTCCCAGTCGGGGCTCTCCGCGTCGATCCGCGCCCTGGAGCGGGAGCTGCGGGCGCCGCTGTTCGTGCGCACCACCCGCCGGGTGACGCTGACCGAGGCCGGGCGGGCGCTGCTGGCGGAGGCCGAGCGCATCCTCGCGCAGGTGCGGTCCGCGCACGAGGCGGTGGCGGCGGTGCAGGGCGTGCTGCGGGGCACGCTGGCGCTGGGCGCGGAGCAGTGCATCGCCGGGGTGCGGGTGGCGGGGCTGCTGGCCGCCTTCCGGCGGGAGCACCCGGACGTGGAGATCCGGCTGCGGCAGAGCGGTTCGGGGGCGCTGGCGGAGGGGGTGTCGGCGGGCCGGCTGGACCTCGCCTTCGCCTATCGCACGCCGGCCGACGGCGACCAGTTGCGCTCGGTGCCGCTGGCCGGCGAGCCGATGACCGTCCTGTGCCATCCGGAGCACCCGCTCGCCGTGCTCGGCGCGGTGCCGGACCCCGCCGCCCTGGCCGGCGAGGTGTTCGTGGACTTCCACCCGGACTGGGGGCCGCGCCGGGCCACGGACGCCGCGTTCGCCGCGGCCGGGGTGCGCCGAACGGTCGCCCTGGAGGTCAACGACGTGCACAGTCTGCTGGACCTGGTGGACGAGAACCTCGGCATCGCGGTCGTCCCCCGGCACTTCCGGCACAAGCGGACCTCGCTCACCGCGCTCCCGCTGAAGGGGGTGGACGAGACCGCGTACGAGACGGTGGCCCTGCTGCCCCCGGAGCGGGCCACCAGTCCGGCCGCCCGCGCGCTGATCGCCCTGCTCGGCACCCCGGAGGCGGAGCAGCGCGAACCGGAGTGACAGCACGCCCTCGCGCCCGGAGCGGGGATGCGCGAGGGTGGGAACATGTACGCGAAGGAGATCCTCATCGAGGGCTACGACCGTATCCGGGAAGAAGTCCATACCGTGCTCGACGGACTCGGCGCGGACGACCTGGACCGCTCCCCCGCGCCCGGCGCCAACTCCATCGCCTGGCTGCTGTGGCATCTCAGCCGGGTGCAGGACGACCACATCGCCGACGCCTTCGGGCTGGACCAGGTGTGGCTGTCGCTGGACTGGGCCGACCGCTTCGACCTGGATCTGCCGCACGGCGACATCGGCTACGGTCACAGCCCCGAGCAGGCCGCGAAGGTGCGGGTGCCCTCGACCGTGCTGCTGACCGGGTACTACGACGCCGTGCACGACCGGACCCTCGGACTGCTGCGCACCCTGGCCGCCAAGGATCTGGAGCGGGTCGTGGACGAGCGCTGGGAGCCCCCGGTCACACTGGGCGCGCGTCTGGTGAGCGTCCTGTCCGACGATCTCCAGCACGTCGGACAGGCCGCCTACGTCAAGGGGCTGCTTCAGAGCGCCTCGGCGTAGCCCGGCAGGATCACGTCCTCGATGAGGGCCTTGCGCTCGTCGAACGGGAGGAACGCGCTCTTGACCGCGTTCACGGTGACCGTGCGCAGATCCTCCACCGTCCAGCCGGCCTCCTCGACCAGCAGGCCCATCTCGCGGGTCATGGTGGTGCCGGAGACCAGGCGGTTGTCGGTGTTGAGGGTGACCCGGAAGCCGAGGTCCTTCAGGGCGGTGATGGGGTGCTCGGCGATGGAGGTGGCGGCGCCGGTCTGGAGGTTGGACGTGGGGCACATCTCCAGCGCGATGCGGCGGTCGCGGACCCAGCCGGCCAGCCGTCCGAGCTTGCCGTCGACGATGTCCTCGGTGATGCGCACGCCGTGGCCGAGGCGCTGGGCGCCGCACACCTGGACGGCCTGGTGGATGCTGGGCAGGCCGTACGCCTCGCCCGCGTGGATGGTGAACGGCACGCTCTCGGCGCGCAGGTGCTCGAAGGTGGCCAGGTGGTCGGCGGGCGGGAAGCCGTCCTCGGCGCCGGCGATGTCGAAGCCGACGACCCCGGCGTCCCGGTAGGTGACGGCCAGTTCGGCGGCCTCGCCGACCCGGTCGAACATCCGCATGCCGCACAGCAGGGTGCCGACGCGTACCGGTGTCCCGGCGGCGGCCGCCTTCGCCACGCCGGCCGCGAGGCCCTCCTGCACGGTCTCCACGACCTCGGCGAGGGCCAGTCCGCCGCGTGTGTTCAGCTCGGGGGCGTAGCGCACCTCGGCGTAGACGACGCCGTCGGCGGCGAGGTCGAGCACGTACTCCTCGGCCACGCGCAGCAGGCCCTCACGGGTCTGCATCACCGCGAGGGTGTGCTCGAAGGTGGCTATGTAGCGGACCAGGTCGCCGGAGTTCGCGGCCTCGACGTACCAGGCGGCCAGTTCGTCGGGGTCGGTGGTGGGCAGGGTGTGGCCGACCGCGGCCGCGAGTTCGATGACGGTGGCGGGACGCGGGCCGCCGTCGAGGTGGTCGTGCAGGACGGCCTTGGGGAGCCGGCGGAGGGTCTCGGTGTCGATGCGGGGCGCGGTCATGGCGTGTTTCCTCGGCGGGTGGTGCGGACGGGGTTCGGGCTGCGTTGATCAGGCGGCGGGCTGGAGCAGGTCCCAGCGGTTGCCGTACAGGTCCTGGAAGACGGCGACCGTGCCGTACGGCTCGTGGCGGGGGTCCTCCAGGAAGGTCACCCCGTGGGCGGTCATGCGGGCGTGGTCGCGGGCGAAGTCGTCGGTGTGCAGGAAGAAGCCGACACGGCCGCCGGTCTGGTCGCCGACGCGGGCGCGCTGCTCGTCGTTCTTCGCGCGGGCGAGCAGCAGCCCGGTGCCGGCGCCCGCCTCGGTGCCGGGCTCCACGACGACCCAGCGTGAGCCGTCCGGGCGGGGCTCGTCCTCGGCCAGCCGGAATCCGAGGGCCTCGGTGTAGAAGCGGACGGCGTCGTCGTAGTCGTCCACGACGAGGGTGACCAGGGCAACTCGGCGCATCGGAGCCTTCCGGTGAGGGTGGTAGCGGGAGAGGTTATACGTAAAACTACCGGGACGCCAGTCATCCCTTCGAGGGGGGTCGGCCGGTGGTGAAAGGGCGTCCGGGCGGCCCGGTTCGTCGTCGGTGGGCCACCGACGGCCACCGTGTGTTCTGCGCGGCTGGGCCGGATCGCGGTGCCGGGGACGGTGAGGACGCGCGGGCCCCCACCGGTGGCGGGCGGGCCGGCCGGGGTAGGAGGTGACGCATGACGCTCACCGGTCACCCGCTCGTCGCCCGTGCCCGCCTGCTCGCCGCGGAGTCGCTGGAGCCCGCGGCGGAACGGGTGGACCGGGAGGGTGTGCCCGCGAGCCATGTCGAGGCGGTGAAGCGGTCCGGGCTGCTGGGGCTGACCGCCCCCGCCGGGTACGGCGGCTCGGCGGCGCCGGCGGCCGTGGTGCGCGAGGTCGCGGAGATCCTGGCGGGCGCGTGCGGCTCGACCTGGTTCGTCCAGGCGCAGCACCACACCCCGGTCCAGATGCTCACCCGGGGCCAACCGGCCGCACGTGAGCGCCTGTTGGGACCGCTGGCGCGCGGCGAGCTGCTGTCCGGAGTGGCGTACGCCCACCTGCGGGCCCACCCGGAGGCCCCGGTGCGGGCCCGACGCGACGGTACGGGCTGGCGCTTCGACGGAAGGGTGCCCTGGTACACCGGCTGGGGCCTGAACGACGTCCTCCTGCTGGCCGGCCTCACGGACGACGACGAGGCGGTCTTCGCCTTCGCGGACGCCCGCGAACAACCGGGACTGCGCCCCTCCGGCCCCCTGCGGCTGGCCGCCCTGACCGCCGCGCGCACGGTGTCCCTCGAACTGGACGGCCTGCGCGTACCCGATGACGCGGTGGTCCTGCGCGTCCCGTACGCGGACTGGGCACCCACCGACCGCGCGAAGACCCTGAACACCAACCCGGCGGTCTTCGGTGTCGCCTCGGCGGCCCTCACCCTGCTGGCCGACGACATCGCGGCCCCGCTACGGGCCCACCTGGCGGATGTCCGCACCCGCGCCTACGCCCTGGCCGACCATCCGTCCCCGCCGGAGCGGGTGGAGGAACGCCTGGCGGTACGCGCGGAGGCGTACGCGGCGCTGAGCACCGCCACCACGGCGGCCGTCGTGGCGGGAGGCGGCCGCTCGATGTCCCTGACGTCCAAGGCACAACGCCTGGCCCGCGAAGGGATGTTCCTCCTGATCCAGGGCCAGACGTCCGAGACCCGGCGGGCCCACCTCCGGTCGCTCACGGGCCGGTGAGCCCGGAGAAGCCCGCTCAGGGTCGGGGCGGCGGTGCCGCTCGCACCCGCTCGGCGGGCCGAAGTGCGCCGCCTCGCGTGCCAGGGCTCGCTGCCTGAGGCTGATGCCGGCCGGCTGATGGTTGGTGGCGGCCTCGGTGTCGTCCCCTGCCGATGGTCCGTCTGTCTCCCCCGCGCGCAAAAGCCCTGCTGCGGGCTCCTCACTCCCGGCCCGGCAGGACCCCAGCCCCCGGATTCACTCTTCCGGGGGGCGAGTCTCAGTCGTCCGCGCGGCCCTCGACCACGACCAGGAAGGCGTCGGACTTGAGGTCCATCACGACGGTCGCGGCTTCGCCCTCCGCCCGGCGGGCGGCGGCGTACTCCTCCGCGGGCCAGGAGCCGCGCGGTGAGCCTGCGGGGAAACGCTCCAGCACTGTCGCACTCATGGCGGCGGACACCTCCGGCGGATGCTTCGGACGGGACACAGGACCTGTACCTCACCGGCTGCCCGGCTATCACTCGGACATGCCGTTGTACGCCGTCCGGCACAACCGCATCTGCATACGCCTCAGGGCGGGAAGGGGTCACAGGGAGCCGTGGCGGACCACGGGCGAACGACCGATGCCGAGGAGCCGGAAAACGATGAACGACGACGACTCCGGGGACGGGCAGCGCTGTCTGGTGACCGGTGCCACCGGCTACATCGGGGGCAGGCTCGTACCGGAGCTGCTCGCCGCCGGGTACCGGGTGCGCTGTCTGGCCCGCACCCCTCGCAAGCTGCGCGATCTCCCGTGGGCCGGTGACGTGGAGGTGGTCCAGGGCGATGTCACGGACCCCGACTCGCTGGCCGGGGCGATGCGGGACATCGACGTGGCGTACTACCTGGTGCACGCGCTCGGCAGCGGTGACGACTTCGAGGAGACCGACCGCAGGGCGGCCCGCTACTTCGGCGAGCAGGCCAAGGCGGCCGGGGTGCACCGGATCGTGTACCTCGGCGGGCTGACACCGGCCGGGGTACCGGAGCAGCAGCTCTCCCCGCACCTGCGCTCGCGTGCGGAGGTCGGGCACATCCTGCTGGCGTCCGGCGTGCCGACTGCCGTACTGCGCGCGGCGGTGATCATCGGTTCCGGCTCGGCCTCGTTCGAGATGCTGCGCTACCTCACCGAGCGGCTGCCGGTGATGGTGACGCCGAGCTGGGTGCACACCCGTATCCAGCCGATCGGCGTCCGGGACGTGCTGCGGCTGCTGGTGGGCTCCGCGACGCTGCCGGAGGACGTGAACCGAGGCTTCGACATCGGCGGGCCGGACATACTGACGTACCGGCAGATGATGCTCAGGTACGCCCAGCTGGCCCATCTGCCGCGCCGGCTGATCGTGTCCGTGCCGATGCTCACACCGGGGCTGTCCAGCCACTGGGTGGGCGTGGTGACCCCGGTGCCCGCGTCCATCGCCCGCCCGCTGACCGAGTCGCTGCGGTACGAGGTGGTGTGCCGCGAGCACGACATCCGGCGGTATCTGCCCGACCCGCCGGGTCATCCGTTCACCTTCGACGAGTCGGTACGGCTGGCCCTGCGCCGGGTGCGGGAGGCGAAGGTGGTCACCCGCTGGTCGTCGGCGTCGGTGCCGGGTGCGCCGAGCGATCCGCTGCCCACCGACCCGGACTGGGCGGGCGGCAGCCTGTACACCGACGAGCGCGAGATGCTGGTGGACGCGCCGCTGGACCGGCTGTGGCGGGTGATCGAGGGGGTCGGCGGCGACAACGGCTGGTACTCCTTCCCGCTCGCCTGGAGCCTGCGCGGCTGGATGGACCGGGCGATGGGCGGGGTGGGCCTGCGCCGGGGCCGCCGGGACGCGGAGCGGCTGCGGGTGGGCGACTCGCTGGACTTCTGGCGGGTCGAGGAGATCGAGCCGGGCCATCTGCTGCGGCTGCGCGCCGAGATGCAGCTGCCGGGACTCGCCTGGCTGGAGATGTACGCGGAACAGGACGGCGAGGGCCGCAGCCGGTACCGGCAGCGGGCGCTGTTCCATCCGCACGGGCTGGCCGGCCAGGCGTACTGGTGGTCGGTGTCGCCGTTCCACGCGATCGTGTTCGGCGGGATGGCCCGGAACATCTCCCGCGCCGCCGTCCACGGCCCCATGCCCACGATGAAGAGCCGGAGCCTCGGGAAACGGGGACTGAAGAACCTCGGGCTGAGGAACCGGAGGGTGAAAAGGCAGGCGCGGCGTTGACGGCCGCGTCCGTCCGGCGCCCTGGCCCGGAAGAGTCCACCGTCCCTGACCCCTGCTCCGGAGCCGTTCGATGAACACCTCGGTCGTCCTCTTCACCGCCGATCTGCGTCTGCACGACCATCCGCCGCTGCGCGCGGCCCTGGACGGGGCCCGGCAGGTGGTGCCGCTGTTCGTGCGCGACGACGGCATCGACGGCGCGGGGTTCGCCGCGCCCAACCGGCTGGCGTTCCTCGCCGACTGCCTGCACGACCTGGACGCGGGGCTGCGCGAGCGCGGCGGCCGGCTCGTGGTGCGCTCCGGTGATCCGGTGGCCGAGGTGTGCGAGGTGGTCGCCGCGGCGGACGCCGACGAGGTGCACCTGGCCGCCGACGCCAGCGGCTACGCGCACCGCCGTGAGCACGCCCTGCGCCGCGCGCTGGAGGCGGACGGGCGCAGGCTGCACGTCCACGACACGGTGACCGGTGCCGTCGAGCCCGGCGTCGTGACCCCGACGGCCTCGGACCACTTCGCCGTGTTCACCCCGTACTTCCGGCGCTGGTCGGGGCAGTCGCTGCGGGACCCGCTGGGCGCGCCCCGGAAGGTGAGCGTGCCGGACGACATCAAGTCCGAGGAACTCCCGTCCCGCGACGCGGTGCGGGGCACCTCGCCGGGGCTCGCCGAGGGCGGGGAGGTGACGGCGCGCCGGCTGGTGGCCGCCTGGCTGCGCTCGGGGATCGGCGCGTACGAGGACCAGCACGACGACCTGGCCGGCGACGGCACCTCCCGGCTCTCCCCGCACCTGCACTTCGGCACGGTCTCGCCGGTGGAACTCGTGCACCGGGCCCGGCTGGAGGGCGGCGCGGGCGCGGAGGCGTTCGTACGGCAGGTCGCCTGGCGGGACTTCAACCGGCAGGTGCTCGCGGTGCGGCCGGAGGTGTCCCACGCCGACTACCGGACCAGGCGCGACAGCTGGCGCACCGGCGGGGAGGCCGAGGCGGACATCGAGGCGTGGCGCGAGGGCCGTACCGGCTATCCGATCGTGGACGCGGCGATGCGGCAGTTGCGGTACGAGGGCTGGATGCACAACCGGGGCCGGCTGCTGACGGCGAGTTTCCTGACCAAGACGCTGTACGTGGACTGGCGGGTGGGTGCCCGGCACTTCCTGGACCTGCTGGTCGACGGGGACGTGGCCAACAACCAGCTCAACTGGCAGTGGACGGCCGGCACGGGCACCGACAGCCGCCCCAACCGCGTGCTGAACCCGACGACCCAGGCCAGGCGGTACGACCCGGACGGCGCCTATGTCCGGCGCTGGGTCGAGGAGTTGGCGGACGTGGAGGGCCCGGCGGTGCACGAGCCGTGGAAGCTGAGCGGGGCACAGCGGGCGAGGACCGGGGACTACCCGGACCCGATCGTCGACCTCAAGGACGGGCTGGAGCGGTTCAAGCACGCACGCGGGCTGGAGTGAGGTCCCGGGCGGGCTCGGTGCCGTAGGCGGCGGTGAGGGTGTCGAGGGCGTCGGCGAGGCCGGTCGGGCGGAGCATGCCCGAGCAGGAGCGGCCGGCCCAGCCGGGGCCGCCGAGCATCATCAGGGTCTGCCGGCGGGCGCCGCGCACGCCCCACTCGATGTCCGCGACATGCCGGGCGAGCGGGAGGCTCGCGGTGGGGCGTGCCTGGGACCACAGCACGACGGCGGCCGGGCCGAGGCGCCGCACGGCGGCGGCGAGGGCGTCGGCGGGGACGCCGCTGCCGAACATCCGGGCGGGGACGCCGTGCTGGACCAGCGCGGCGTTGAGCGCCTCCAGCGGGAGGGTGTGCTGCTCGTCGGGGGCACAGGCGAGCAGGACGGGTCCGGTGACGGGGGTGCCGGACGGGGCGAGCCGGGGCGTGTGGCGGCGCAGCGCGGTGGAGACGTGCCAGGACAGCAGGTGCTCCACCTCGATGTAACGGTCGCCCGAGGAGACCCACTTGCGGCCCACGGCGTGCAGGGCGGGCGCCATCACGTCCTGCCAGGCGACGGTGATCCCGTATTCGGCCACGACACCGTCGAGCTGCTCCTCGACGGCCGTGGCGTCGAGGCGGACGGCCGCGCGGGCCAGTCCCCGGCACTCCTGGCGTACATCACCGAGCGGCAGGGCGCCGGGGGCGCGGGAGCGGGACGCGGGGGGTGTGACGGCGGGCGGGGGCGCGGTGTCACGGGCGGCGCGGGCGGCCTCGGCGGGCGGTAGGCCGGAGGAGGTCAGACGGCACATGGCCTCCAGCACGGCCACGTCGTCGGGGGTCCAGCGGCGGTGCCGGCCGTCGGCACGGGTGGCCGGGCCGAGGCCGTAGCGGCGGTCCCAGGAGCGCAGGGTGGTGGGTGAGACGCCGAGCCTGCGGGCCAGGGCGCCCGTGGTCAGTCCGGCTCCAGGAACCGGGACCCCGGCCTCGTGGTCTATGGCGTCCATGGCGTCCATACGCCGACTGTACGCCGGGAACGACGCAGAAACGATGCGAGTTGTCGGTGCCCAGTACCGGCTCACACGATGACCTGACCGTCCCACCCGAGGAGCCCGGTCATGACCTCGTACCCGACCTCGTCCGGCACCGCCGCGCCGCCCGTGGCCGCGGCCGGGGACCTGTGCGGGGACGAGGAGCTGGCGCGGGGGCTGGTGGCGGGGGACGAGGACTGCCTCGCGGTCGTGTACCGGCGCTGGTCGTCGCTGGTGTACGCGCTCGCCCGGCGCGCGCTGGGGAACGCCGGTGAGGCCGAGGACGTGACCCAGCAGGTGTTCCTCGGGGTCTGGCGGGGCCGTACGGGGTACCGTCCCGAGCGCGGTCCGCTGGGCGGCTGGATCGTCGGCATCACCCGCCGCAAGATCTTCGACGCGCTGGCGGCCCGCGCCCGGCGGGGGGAGCTGGCCGCGGCGGCGGCCGCGTCCCTGTCCCGTACCGCGCTCACCGCCGAGCGCTCCGCCGACCCGGAGACGGTGCTCGACCGGCTGCTGGTCCGGCGCGAACTGGGGCGGCTGCCGTCGGCCCAGCGGCGGGTGCTCTACCTGGCCTTCTACGAGGATCTCACGCAGCCGCAGATCGCCGCCCGCACGGGATGGCCGCTGGGCACGGTGAAGAGCCACGCGCGCCGGGGCCTGCACCGGCTGCGCCGCGGCATCGAGCGGCCGGAGCCGGTGGAAGCGGGCGTCTGAGCAGGGGCGCGAATCCGGACGAATTTGCACCCGGACACCCCTACCCATAGCGGAACAAAAGGCGCAGACTAAGGGGATACGCGATACGCGGCACTCCACCGCTGGCCAACCGGACGCGGTCGAGTCCGCTCGGTTCGACGGAAGGAGGACCGTACGGAGCCCCCCATCGACAGCGAAGGACGCGAGGCCGGTCCGCCGGAGCGGATCGGCCTCCTCGTGCGCGGGGGCGGCGCGTCCCGGCCGGAGGTCTTTGACACGGTTCACGGCACTTTCTAGCTTGAGCCGGGCACAGCGTTCCGTGACCTCTCGAGGCTGGAGTCCGTCCTGTCCGCTCGCCCCGCCCCCGGCCGCCGCCTCGCCACGGCCGCCGCGCTCCTCGGTCTGATCGGCACCCTCACGACCACCGCCTGGGCGGGCCCGCGCAGCCACGTCCCGGCTCCGCGACCGGCGTCCGGGGCGACCCGGGTCCCGGACGCGGCGGGCTCGGCCACCCCCCTCGCCTCCTTCGCGCTCCAGTCCACGGCGAAGGTGCCCGACTCCGCGGCCACCGTCTCCTCCCCCGGCTACCCGGCGCGCGGCTGGCACCACGCCGGCCCCCGATCCACCGTCCTCGCGGCGCTGCTGGCCGAGGGCCGCTACCCGGACCCGTTCCGCTCGACCGGCCTGAGCCGGATTCCGAAGGCCGACTTCAGGGTGCCGTGGTGGTACCGCTCCGACTTCACCGTGTCCGACACCTCCCGGCGCACCCGTCTCGACTTCAGCGGGGTCGTGCCTGCCGCCGAAGTACACGTCAACGGGCACCTGGTGGCGACGGACGCGCAGGTGCGGGGCGCGTACACCCGGCACGAGCTGGACATCACCCCGCTGGTGCGGGCCGGCCGGAACACGGTCGCCTTCCGGGTGCGGCCCAACGACCCGGACCGGGACCTCAGCATGGGCTGGCTGGACTGGCTCCAGCCGCCCCCGGACCAGAACATGGGCCTGGTCCGCGACATCCTGGTCCGGCGCGGCGGGCCGGTCGCGCTGGGCGAGGCACATGTGGTGACCCGGCTGGCCGTGCCGTCGCTGGCCACCGCCGGCCTGACCGTGAAGGCGCGGGTGCGCAACGACAGCGGGCGGGCGGTCATCGCACTGGTCTCCGGCAGCGTCGCGGGAACCACACTCGCCCGCCGGGTGCCCCTCGCCGCGCACGAGTCGCGCACGGTCACCTTCTCCCCCGCCGACGTCCCCGGCCTGCGACTGAGGTCCCCGCGCGTGTGGTGGCCCGCCGGAATGGGCAGCCAACCGCTGTACGGCCTGCGGCTCACCGCCTCCGTCGCCGGCGGCGTCTCCGACACCGCGCACCAGACCTTCGGCATCCGTGACATCCGGGCGCCCCTGGACAAGGACGGCGCCCGCCAGTACCGGATCAACGGGCGCCCGCTGCAGATCCGGGGCGGCGGCTGGTCGCCGGACCAGTTCCTGCGCTGGGACCGGACCTATGCGGAGGACCGGCTGCGGTACGTCCTCGATCTCGGGCTGAACACGGTCCGGCTGGAGGGGCACATCGAGCCGGACGAGTTCTTCGACCTGGCCGACCGGCTCGGCGTGCTCACACTGCCCGGCTGGGAGTGCTGCGACAAGTGGGAGGGCCAGGTCAACAAGGACGGGTCGGGGGAGAAGTGGAACGCCTCGGACCATGTGGTGGCGAAGGCGTCCATGGCCGCCGAGGCGGCCCGGCTGCGCGGTCACCCGAGCGTCGTCTCCTTCCTGATCGGCAGCGACGCGGCACCGGACGCCCGGATCGAGCGGAACTACCTGGACGCCCTCGCGACGGCCGACTGGCCCACCCCCGTGATCCCGGCCGCCTCCGACAACTCCTCGCCGAAGCTGGGCCGTTCGGGCATGAAGATGAGCGGCCCCTACGACTGGGTACCGCCCGCCTACTGGTACGCCAAGCACGAGGGCGGCGCCACCGGCTTCAACTCCGAGACCAGCGCGGGCCCCAGCATCCCCACCCTGGACACCCTGCGCCGGATGCTGACCCCCGCCGAGCTGGACACCCTGTGGAAGAAACCGGCGGCCAGGCAATACCACCGCTCCCCCTCGGCGGTCTTCTCCACCCTCAAGCTCTACGACGACGCCCTCACCGCCCGCTACGGCGCCCCGGCCGGCCTCACCGACTACGTACGCAAGGCGCAGCTTGCCCAGTACGAGAACGTCCGCGCCGAGTTCGAGGCGTACCGCCGCAACGCCCGCGACGCCGACAAGCCGGCCACCGGGATCGTGCACTGGATGCTCAACAGTGGCTGGACCTCCCTGCACTGGCAGCTGATGGACCGCTATCTCGACCAGAACGGCGCCTACTTCGGTGCCAAGAAGGCGGGGGAGCCGCTGCACGTCCAGTACTCCTACGACGACCGCTCGGTGGTCGTCGTCAACGACCGGCACGCCCCCGCCACCGGCCTCACCGCACGGGCCACCCTCTTCGACCCGGACGGCACCCCGCGCCACGAGCGGACCCTGACCGGGCTGCGCGTACCCGGTAACGGCGCGCACAGCACCGCGTTCACCCTGCCCCGGCAGGTCGGCGGCACCTCACGCACCCACCTGCTGCGCCTGGTGCTCACCGGCCGGGACGGCAGGGAGGTGAGCCGGAACGTGTACTGGCTCTCCACCCGCCCCGACACCCTCGACTGGGCCCACACCGACTGGTATCACACCCCGACGACCGCCTACGCCGACCTCAAGGGTCTCGCGTCCATGGCGCGGGTACCGGTGTCGGCCACCGCGGACACCCGTAGCTCCGGGGCACTGTCCACCACGACGGTGACCCTGCGCCGCACCGGCGGCGGCCGGACGCCCTCGCTGCTGACGGACGTCCACCTGGTCGACGGCAGGGGTCGGCCGGTGCTGCCGGTGCGCTGGTCGGACAATCAGGTGGGTCTCTGGCCGGGCGAGTCGGTGACGCTCACCGCCACCTACCGCACGGCGGACCTGCACACCGCGACACCCCGGGTGCGGGTCTCCGGCTGGAACACCCCGGACCGGACGGTCACGGCCTCCTAAACACACGCCCGGCGCCGCGTCGACGGCGGCCGCCACGGGCACTCTTCCCATGGGAGTTCCCGGGGCGGCGCCGGAGCGGAGTGGCTCCGTCCGCGGCGGGCACATGCCACGGCAGCAGGGCCGAGACCAGTAGGGGTGGACATGGAGATTTCAGGACTCATCAGCGCCGTCATCATCGGCATCGTAATCGGTGTGCTGGGGCGGCTGGTCGTGCCGGGACGCCAGCACATCGGTGTGATCGTCACCATCCTCGTCGGCATCGTGGCCGCCCTGCTGGGCACGGCCATCGCGGCGGGTCTGGGTGTCGCGGACACGGACGGGCCGGACTGGATCGAGTGGCTGATCCAGATCGCGCTGGCCGCGGTCGGCATCGCCGCGCTGGACCGGACGGTGGGCCGCCGCCGCTGACCTCCCGGGTCACCTCTCGTACAGATACGGCGTCGTGGTGGTCAGGGCGCACAGCCCGAGGCGTTCCAGGACGGGGCGGCTCATGGCGGAGGCGTCCACCTGGACATGACGGCAGCCGCGGGCGGCGGCGACGCGGGTTCGGTGGGCGACCAGGGCGCGGTACAGGCCCCGGCCCCGCCACTCCTCGACGGTGCCGCCGCCCCAGAGTCCGGCGAAGTCCGCGCCCGGCACCAGCTCCAGCCGGGCGGAGGCCACCGGCTCCTCCCCGGCCAGCGCGACCACGGCGAGGACCGTGCCGGGATCGGCGGCGAGCCGGGCCAGCAGATGGGCGCGCAGCGCGGTGCCATCAGTGCCGAAGACCCTTTCGTGGACGTCCACGACGAGATCGACGCCCGCCGCGTCGGCGGCCCGGACCAGGCGGACGCCTTCCGGGAGGCGTTCCTCCAGCGTGAGTTCCGCGATCTCGCCGATCATCAGCGTCTCCGGCTCCCCGGCCCGGAATCCCGCCGCGGTGAGCCGGTCGCCCAGATCCGCCGGTCCGTCGTGGCCGTACAGCTTCCACTCGAAGTCCCGGCCCAGGCCACGGAAGCGGGCGATCTGTTCCTCGATGGCGCGGTCGGCCCCAGCCGCGTCCAGGCGGGACCAGACGACACCGTTCCAGCCCCGCGCGTCCGCGATCCGGCGCACCACGGCACCGGTCCGTTCGATCCGGACGCCGGGCGTGTCGGGGCGGGCGTCTTGTCGCATCTGACGGTCGTAGCGGGCGAGTACCGCGGCCTGATCCATGCGATCACTCCAGCACCGGGGGCGGGGCCGGGCAACGGGGTTTCCCCGAACCGAGCCGGTGATCAGCCGAGTTCGAGCGTGGTGATGCCGAAGACGCGGTCGGCGGCGTGTTCGCGGACCGGGCCGGTGTACATGCGGGCGGTCTCGAAGGAGGGGGTGAGTCCGGCGGCGAGGGCCAAGTCCACGCCGGCCTTGTTCGGCTCGGGTACGTCGATGGCGATCTGCCGGCCGGCGTGGCCGGCGACGAGCGCGGCGAACAGGGCGCCCGCGTCGTCGGGGGTGTCGGCGAAGAGGGGGCCGACACGCAGGCAGTCCGCGCCGGGGCGGATCACTCCGTAGCCGGTGAGCCGGTCGCCGTCGTGGCGTACGTAGGCATGGTGGCCGGGCGCGGTGAGCCACTCGGCGAGGAAGCGGGGGCGGTCGGCCGGGGTGCAGGCACTGTCGTAGCGGGTGATGGCGTCGAGATCGCCGGGCTGGGCGTGGCGCACTCCGGCGGGCGGCTCGGTGGCCGGGGCGGGGCCGGTGTAGCGGGCGGTGCGGTGGGCGAGTTCGAAGCCCGAGCGGCGGTAGTTGTCCTGCTGGCCGACGACGCCGTCGAGGCCGACGGTGCGCTCCCCTGCGTGGGCGAGCGCGGTCTTCCAGGTGGTGAGCCCGTAGCCGTGGCCGCGCAGGTCGGGGCGGACGAGGTAGCAGCCGAGGAAGGCGTAGTCCGTGCCGTAGTTGACGACGGAGATCGCGGAGACCGGCTCGCCGTCGATACGGCCGAGGAAGAAGCCCTCGGGGTCCTGGGCGAAGAAGGCGGGGCCGTCGGAGAGTCCCGGGTTCCAGCCTTCCGCCGCCGCCCAGCCGCTGATCACCGGCCAGTCGTCCGGCGTGGCCCGGGTGACGGTGAACTCCTGGGGGGCCGGTGACGTCATCGCCGCGCTCCGTTTCCGTGGGGTCGGGGGCATGGCCGGGCCGCCGTCGAGCCGGTGAGGGCGTACGGCACGGTCGCACGCGCCGCATCCTTCCGGATAGGGCGGGCCCGCGTCACGCCGGGAGCGTGCGGGCCGGGCGCGTACCGGGCGCAGGCACTACAAAGGCCCCACCGAGTGGTGCTGGGTCCGGTGGGGCCGTGCGGTGGAGCGGGGATCAGACCAGGCTGCTCGGGCGGAAGCGCCGGTACAGGGCCGCGCCCGCGACGATGAAGGCCACGCCTCCGGCCAGCGCCGGAGCCGCGTGGTCCGACCCGGTGTGGGCCAGGCTGGGCGGTGCCTCGGGGGTGTGCGGGACCGTCTTCGGCGGGGCCGGGGGCTGGTGCTTCGGCGGGGCCGGGGGCTGGTGCTTCGGCGGGGCCGGCGGCTGGTGCTTCGGCGGGGTGGGGGGCGCCACCGGCGGCGGGGTCGGCGCCTCGGAGTGGTTCTCGCAGTGGTTGCCGAAGGCCGGGTTGAGGGCCCCCACGACGTCCACGCTGTTGCCGCAGGCGTTCACCGGGATGTCGACCGGCAACTGGGCGCCGTTGCCGGAGAGCACGCCGGGCGAGCCCTGGGTGACGCTGTGCGCCGTGGCGCCGCCCCCCACGTCGCCGGCCCTGGTGCCGCCGGCGTGGCTGCCACCGGTGCCGCTGCCACCGGCCCTGCCACCGGAGCCGCCGTGGCTCACCACGCCGCCGCCGTTGTCCGAGCCGGTGTTCGCGCAGGTGTTGCCGAAGGCCGGGTTGAGGAGCCCGACCACGTCGACACTGTTGCCGCACGCGTTCAGCGGGACGCTGATGGGGGCCTGGACGGTGTTGCCGGAGAGCACACCGGGCGAGCCGACCGCGGCGCCGTCGGCGCTGGCACCACCGGCCGCGAAAGCGGCGGACACGGGCATGGCCATGGCCATCGCACCGGAGGCGGCGGCGACGCCGATCACACCGTTTCGGGTAGCCCGTTTCATAGGTTCCCTGCCTTCCAGAAAGTCGTGGCGGGCAGTCACCCGCACCACATAGAACGCGGCCGGACCGATCGGGTTATGGCCTGCGCCGCTTTCACCCGTTCGGGGGGCACGGTCGTTCGAACCGCGCGTCAAGCCGCCGCCGCGCCGCCCACGCGGACAGGTGCATCGTTCACCCGGCCGGAGGAGGCTGCGCCGGCCGGCCCGGACCACGGTCGCCACCCGGACGGCCGGGAGGCGACCGGTGCGGGGCCCGCTTATGGTGAGGACGGCGCCGCCCCTGTGCAGGGCGGTGGCGCCCTGGGAGGCGTTCGATGCCGGCCAAGGTCAAGCAGTCCAGACGGTCCGCAGTACGGCGCGGCGCGGGTGCGGGAGTGCTCGCCCTGGCGCTGCTCGGCGCGAGCCTGCCCGCGGCGGTGGCCGCGGGGTCCGGGTCCGATCAGGCCGACCGGCCGGGCATGGCCCGCTTCTACGAACAGAAGATCGCCTGGAGCCGCTGCAAGGGTCCGGACATGCCCAGGGACCTCCAGTGCGGCAAGGTGACCGTCCCGCTCGACTACGCCCACCCCGGCGCGGGCACGCTCGATCTCGCGCTGGCCCGGTACCGCGCGACCGGCTCCTCCCACCGCGCGCTGCTGCTGAACTTCGGCGGGCCGGGCGCCTCCGGAGTGACCCAGCTCGCGTCCGGCGGCAAGGAGTTCATGGACCTCACCAACGGCTCCGACGTGGTCGCCTTCGATCCGCGCGGGGTCGGCCGCTCCTCCCCCGTCAGCTGCGGCGCCGGTGAGGAGCCCCCCTCGGACTCCGCAGGCTCGGACACGAGCGTCGACATCGGCCGACCGCAGCAGCTGATGACCTTGCTCAAGCAGTCGGCGGAGCTGTGCGCCAAGTACTCCGGGCCGGTGCTCCGGCACATGGGCACGGTGGACGCGGCCCGCGACATGGACGTCATACGCCAGGCCCTCGGCCAGCGGAAGCTGGACTACTTGGGCTTCTCCTACGGCACCCGGCTCGGCGCGGTGTACGCGGCGCAGTTCCCGCGCAAGGTCGGCCGGATGGCCCTGGACGGGGTGGACACGCTGACCGAGCCGCTGTCCGAGCAGGGAGTGGCGGGCGCCCAGGGCCAGCAGACGGCGCTGGAGGGGTTCCTGGACTGGTGCGTGACCGACGTGGCATGCCCGTTCGGCCAGGACCGGCGGGCGGCGGACGAGCAGGTGCTCCAGCTGGTGCGGTCGCTGGACGACAGACCGGTGCCCTCGGACTTCGGCGGCAACCTCTCCGGCCAGGACCTGGTGGGCGCCATCGGGACGGGCCTTTACAGCAAGGATCTGTGGCCGTCCCTGGAGCGGGCGCTCGCCACGCTGGTGGAGGACGGGGACGCGCGCCGGGTGCTCGGCTTCGCCGCGGGCGGCTCCGGACTGCCGATGCGCGCGAACGGGTCCGGCCGGGGCGACGGCGGCCTGACCGATCCGCAGCAGGTACCGATCGACAACCTCACGGCCGCGCTGATGGCGGTCAACTGCGCGGACGACCCCGACCGGCCGACCGCCGCCCGCCTCACCAGGGATCTCGCGGAGCTGCGCGCCTCCTACGAGGCCGCCTCGCCCGTCTTCGGCCGCTACCGGCTCACCCAGCTGCTGATGTGCTACGGCCGCCCCAAGGGCACCGACTACATACGGGACGCGGTGAAGGACGTGCCGTCCTCCCGGATACTGCTGGTCGGCACGCGGGGCGACCCGGCGACGCCGTACCGCTGGACCGAGGAGACCGCCCGCCGGCTGGGTTCCTCGGCCGTGGTGCTCGACAACAAGGGCGACGGCCACACCGGTTACACCTCGTCCAAGTGTGTGCACCGCACGGTCGACGACTTCCTGATGTACGGGTCGCTGCCGTCCAGCGGCAGCTCGTGCCCGGCGGACGGAAAGGCGTGGAGCTCCACCGTGTCCACGGAACGTTGAGCGAAGAGTGACGCCGCAACTGCGGGGTCATGTCCGGCGTCACACCGGGTAGGCGCGGCCCCAGCCCGCCGTCCGGAACCGATCATGACAGGGGTGCTCCTCCATGCGTATCCGTACCGTCCACACCGTGCCCGTCCTCGCCGCGTCCGCCGCCATGCTGCTGGCCGCCACACCTGGCCAGGCGGCTCCGGCGCAGCAGGCCGCGCCCGCCCGGTGCGCCGAGCAGGCGCTCGCCATCCAGGCGAAGGCCGTGCGGGGGAGGACGACCGTCGTGCGCTTCTCGGTGACCAACTCCGGGTCGCGGGCCTGTCTCGTCGACCGGGTGCCGACGATCACCTTCGGTGACCTGGACGGCGCCGCGCTGCCGACGCCGGAGGGCGGCAGGGGCACGTACCGGCTGGACGCCGGGAAGACGGCCTACGGGGCGGTGCGCACCATCGGCGACCCGGCCGACCCGGAGGCACGGCGGTCCCCCTCTCTCGGCGTGTCGGCCTCGGCGTCCCAGTGGGGCCGGAGCTTCTCGGCCGCGCGGCTCGGCACCGGACGGCAGGTCCGGGTCTGGGAGCCGGTGACGACGTGGTGGCAGCCGACGCGCGCGAAGGCCGACCAGGCCATCGGCCTCGGCTGACGGCGGGCACCGGAGACGGGACCAGGTGAGCGGCGAACGCACGTCCGAGCGCGGTGCCGGAGTTCCTGAACATGGACCAAATCCCGTACAACTACTACGACTTGACTGGAACGGCGCCCAGTCCTCGGAGCCGCGCGGACCACTCCGGGAAGACTCTGGCATATGCCTGAAGCACCCTCGTATCGTGTGTTGCCAAATGCCTCACGGGGGTGCGCGGGCTGTGCCACAGTCGTAGCGGTCCCTCCGTTCGCCCTGGCCCTACCGTCCCCCCGGAGTGCGTCATGCCGCCCCCAGTCTCCGCGGACCGCCAGCCCGCCCAGCCACCAGGACGCGGCCCGGTCGAGGCGCTGATCTCGCGGACGCGGCGGCTGACGGGCGGCGTGGACGCGGAGCGGCGGGACGTGCGCGGAAGCGGGACGGACCAGGACCCCGAGGGACGCCGGCAAAGCGCCCTCTGCGACCTCGCCCCGCACCGGCTCGACGGTCTCGACGCCCACCTGGAGCGGTTACGGGCCGGGCCGGCCCCCGCCGAGCCGCTCGGAGGCGCTCCGTCCGGTCTGGTGGGCCGGGCGGAGTGGGGCCTTCTCACGGACGAGGCCGAGTGGTCGGAGGAGCTGTACCGCATCTTCGGCCTGGAGCCGTCCGTGCCCGCGCTCACCCTGGACGAACTCCCGGCGCTGGTCCATGAGGAGGACCGGCCACGGCTCACCGCGATGGTGACTGGCTGCCTGGTGGACGCCAGGCCGATCGACGGGGAGTTCCGCGTGCTGCGGCCCGACGACTCGGTGCGGACCGTGCGCATGAGGGGTGAACCCGTGCTGGGCCCGGACGGCGGCACGGTCTCCATGTGGGCCGTGGTCCGGGACGTGAGCGAACCGCCCCCGCATGGGCGGTCGGTGAGACCGGTGAGGCCGGCGAGCAGGGCCCCGGCACCGCCTCCTGCCCGGCGGCCTCTCCCGCAGGGGCCGCCGACCCTCGACCTCGCGGCGCACCACCTGCCGGGCCCACCTCCCCTTACGGCGGCGGCCGACTGGTGCGACGCGCTCGAACTACCGGGCGGAGCCGTCCTGCTGAGCGTCGGCGACCTCACCGGCTCAGACCCCGCAACGCTGCTCGGCGCCGTGCACGGCATGGCACTGGCGGGCACCCGCCCCGGTCGACTGCTGGCCATACTGGATCAGTTGGGTCCCAGCGTCGCGCTGCGCGGCGCCGTCTGCTGCCGTTACGAGCCGGGCAGCCGCACCCTCACCTGGGCCGGGTCGGGACGCCCCGTCCCGCTGCTGTTCCGCGACGGGACGGGCCGCCGGCTGACCGCGCCGGACGACCCGCCACCGAGCGCGCACTCCCCCTACGGGCAGGACGAAATCACCCTGCGGGCAGGCGACTTGCTCGTACTGCACACCGACCGGCTGAGCGACTCGGACGTGGCACGCGTGCTCGGTCTCGGTCCACGCCTGCGCACGGCCCGTACCGCGCGGGAGTGCGTGCGGTCGCTGGCCGGGGTACCGGGCGCGGGGCAGCACGGCGACGCCTGGGTGCTCGTCGCAAGGGTCCCGGAGTAGCGCGTACCCTGCGCTACGCCGGTGTCGCGCCTCCGTCCCGGCTGCTCCTGGGCCTGGGCAGGGCCTGCCTGATCTCCTCCCGCAGTGCGCCGACCTTGGGGCAGCTCGCGTGGTCCGCGGTCAGCCGGTACATCTCGCGCAGCCGGTCCCAGGTGCGGCGGGAGGAGTTGGCTCCCATCGCCATCAGCGCCAGCCGGGCGTACCGGTCGGCCTGTTCGGGGTCGTCCGCGATGAAGCAGGCCGAAGCCATGGAGAGGTGGTCGAAGATCTTCGACCGCTCCCGCCCGTCGGTCCTGAGCGCCAGCGCCTTCTGGGCGTAGTGCTGGGCGTGCACGGCCGCGCTCGGGTCGTGCTCGGCGAGCGTGCGATAGGCGAGGGCCTGCATGCCGTACAGATCCGCGTCCTTGAAGGTCTGCATCCAGTCGGGCCTGCGGGCGTCCTGGCGTTCGGAGACGAACAGGTCCTCGGCCTGGCCCAGGGTGCGGCGCATCGCCTGACCCCTGCCCATGGCCGCCTGCGCCCACGCCTCGATGGTGTGGAACATGGCCTTCGTTCTGGGCTGCAGCTCCTCCCCCGAACCGGACTGGGCCAGCTTCATCAGTTCCATGGCGTCGTCCGGGCGGCCCAGATGCACCATCTGGCGGGCCGCCCGTGACAGCGCCTCGCCGGCCCGGGGGCGGTCGCCGCCCTCGTGCGCGGCGTGCGTGGCTATGACGAAGTACTTCTGCGCCGTGGGCTCCAGACCCACGTCGTGGGACATCCAGCCCGCCAGGACCGCGAGGTTGGCGGCGACGCCCCACAGGCGCCGCTGGAGCTGAGGTGGATGGTGGTAGGCGAGCATGCCGCCCACCTCGTTGAGCTGGCCCACGACCGCCTTGCGCTGGAGGCCGCCGCCATGGGCGGCGTCCCAGGTCCGGAACACGTCTACCGAGCGCTCCAGTTCCTCGACCTCCTGAGACCCGATGGGGGCGGCCTCGTAGCGGTCGAATCCGGCGGGTTCCGCGTGCAGTGGGTCGTCGAGGACGGGGGCGTCGGCCCGGAGCGTGGGGTCGGTGTGCAGCCAGTCGTGCATGGCGCTGCTGAGTGTGGCTCCCGTGGCGAGCGCGGCACCCGCGCCCACCAAGCCGCGTCGGTTGAGCATGAGGTCCATTCCCGTGAATTCGGTGAGGACCGCGGCGGTTCGTTCGGGCGCCCACGGCACACCGGCGGGAACGTCGCTCTTCCCGTCGCCCTGCCGTTTCTCCGCGCGCCCGTGTCGTACCAGACCGAGATCCTCCATGGTCACGACACGGCCGAGACGCTCGGTGAACAGAGCCGCCAGCACCCGCGGCACCGGATCGCGCGGGATCTCTCCCATGTCGATCCACCGCCGCACCCGCGAGGTGTCCGTCGACAGCTGGGGGTGGCCCGAGGCCGCCGCCTGCCGATTGACCAGCCGCGCGAGTTCGCCCTTGGACCAGCCGGCCAGGCCGAACAGGTCCGCGAACCGGGTGTTGGGTTGTCCGCTCACGTCAAGCCCCCAGGTTCTCGGCTGAGTTGACAGTAGCCCCGTGCAGGTTGCCGGGCGACTATTCGCCAGGGGTTCGCCAGGGTGCGCCAGATGGTGTGCCAGTGGACTCGGGGTGTCAGGTAGGAAAGCGCCACCCCGGCCCGGCCGCCCAGGGACATTCCCCAGGGTGTGCCAGGGAGGACCGGGACGGGAGGGCGCGCGGTTCGTCACGAGCGACGCACAGGCAGGCACAGCAGGCACACGAAGGGATCTGTATCTCCCATGTACGCAGCATCGTCCTCCGTGTCCGCCCCGCCCCGGCCACCACGTCCCCGCCCCGTGGGCGGCGGACCGTATCTGGACCCGGCGGCGCGACCCGGAGCACCCCTCCTGGGTGTGGGCCGGGCACCACGCGTTCCCGGGCAGCCCGGCTCCCAGCCGCTCAGCGGCAGGCTGGACCTGTCCGGTCCCCAGGGAGCCCAGCTCCGTACCGCCATCGCCTCGGTCCAGCGGATCTGCCCGGAGTTCGCCCCGGTGCAGTTGCTGCGCCGCAGCGGACGGTCCGTCACCTTCGTCGGCACGACCGGCCGCAGCACGGCGGTCGCCAAGTGCCTGCTGGACCACGCGGCCGCCGCGGCGGAGCGCGTCCGGCACGAGATAGCCGCCTACCGCTCCTTCGTCCGGCACCGTCCGCCGGTGCGCGTACCGAGGCTGATCGCGGCCGACCCGGACAACTGCACGCTGGTGATCGAGCGGATGCCGGGCCGGGTTGCCTCGCACCGCCGCCACCCGCTGGAGGCGCCGCCGCGCGCCGACATCCGGGCCGCGCTCGGCGCGATCTGCCGGCTGAACGCCTGGCGGCCCCCGGCGGGCACGTTCGACACGCCGCTGGACTACGCGGCCCGAATCTCCCGCTATCACGAGCTGGGGCTGCTCACCGACCGCGACCTGGGCGACCTCCAGAAGCTGCTGCACGGCATCGCGCACATGGCAGGCCGCCAGGCCATGGGCCAGTTCTGCCACGGCGACGCGCTGCTGTCCAACATCCTGATGTCCCCGGCCGGCCCGGTGCTGGTCGACTGGGAGCACGCGGGCTGGTATCTGCCGGGGTACGACCTGGCCACCCTGTGGCTGGTCCTCGGGGATGCCCCGGACGCGCGCCGTCAGATCAGCCAGCTGGCCCAGTCGGGCGGCCCGGCCTCGCGCGACGCCTTCCTGGTGAACCTGATGCTGGTGCTGACCCGGGAGATCCGCGCCTACGAGACGGCGGTGCAGCGTTCGATGCACGGCGCTCCCCCGGCCCCGCTCCCGCCGGGTGTGACGCCCTCCGGCGAGGAGCAGCGCCTGCTGCTGCGAAGGCTGCACGACGACTGCCACATGGCCCGCCGGGCCGTACGCGCGGCGGTCGGCACCCGTTAGAGCGGGCCCGGAGCACCGCGGTACGCCCGAGCGGCGGCGTACCGCGGGTCAAGGGTGCCGGGCCTGCGGGGCGGCGGGATCACTGGTATACGCCACTGACGCCTCGCAGGCCCGCGCGCCATCAGCGCGAAACTCGCCCGAAACCCTTGTGACGTGGGAAATCACCTTCCCGAGGGCATCATTGACGGATCGTCGACAAGCCGGTACCACTGACCGAGCCCGGCGCCGTCCGTCCCGCCCCGCCCGTCACAGGAGGCCGCATTGCGAGGATTCGCCCCCGACCCGTCGACCGCACCCGGCGTCAGACGCCTGAAGCGGACGGCCGGAACGCTCGCCACGGCCGCCCTGGTGCTGCCGCTGCTCGGCGCCGCCCCGGCCGCGCCCACCACTCCCCCGGCCGACCAGAAGCTCCAGCGCGCCTTCGGCAGCGCGGCCGCCGAGTACCACGTGCCGCAGAGCGTGCTGCTGGCCGTCTCCTATCTCCAGTCCCGCTGGGACGCGCACGCCGGGGCGCCCAGCGTCAGCGGCGGCTACGGCCCGATGCACCTCACCGACGCCCGCACCGCGCTGGCCGCGACCGAGCATCACGCGGAGGGCAGCGAGGACGCGCGCGGTGACAGCGCCCGCGCACCGCTGCGCCCCGAGGCCAGGGCGCCCGCCCCGGCGAAGCTGCCCGCCCGGCTGACCACGCTGCGCCGCGCGGCGGAGCTGACCGGTCTCCCGGCGGCCCGGCTGCGCACCGACCCCGCCGCCAACATCGCCGGCGGCGCCGCACTGCTGGCCGCCGCACAGCGGACGCTGGGCGAGCCGCTCAGCGCCGACCCGGCCGACTGGTACGGCGCGGTGGCCCGCTTCTCCGCCGCCGACGACCAGGCCACGGCCGCCGCGTACGCGAACGACGTGTACGACGTGCTGCGCGCCGGTGAGCAGCGCACCACCGATGCCGGTCAGCGGGTGGCGCTGGCGGGGAATCCCCGACTGCGCGCCGACACCGCCCAGTTGGGGCTGACCGGACTGCGTGCCGCACGCGCGGACGAGGTGGAGTGCCCGAGGTCGGTGTCGTGCGTGTCGGTCCCGGCGCCGTACGAGGAGTTCGGGGACGGCGACTACGGCAACCACGACCTCGGGGTCCGGCCCGCCGCCCAGCGGGTCGAGTACATCGTCATCCATGACACCGAGGGCGTCTGGGACGGGGTGCTGAACCTGGTCCAGGACCCGACGTACGTGTCCTGGAACTACACGATCCGCTCCACCGACGGTCTGATCGCCCAGCATGTGAAGGCGAAGGACGTCGCCTGGCACGCGGGGAACTGGTATGTGAACGCCCGCTCCGTGGGCATCGAGCACGAGGGCTTCCTCACCGCGCCGGACACCTGGTACACCGAGGCCATGTACCGGTCCTCGGCCCGGCTGGTGAAGTACCTGTCCCGCGCGTACGGCGTGCCGCTGGACCGGCAGCACATCCTGGGCCACGAGAACGTGCCCGGTCCGACCACGGCCACGATCCCCGGCATGCACACCGACCCCGGCCCGTACTGGGACTGGCGGCACTACTTCGAGTTGCTCGGCCACCCCTTCAAGCGCACCGGCACCAGCCGTTCCGGCCTGGTGACGATCCTGCCGGACTACGCGGCCAACCAGCCGGTGTACACGGGCTGCGCGACGAAGGGCGAGCCGTGCCCGGCGCACGGTTCCGGCGAGGTGCGGCTGTACGCCGACCACGACGTGAACGCGCCGCTGATCAAGGACATCGGTCTGGGCACCGAGCCGACCGACGGGGTCAACGACCTGTCCTCGCGGGTCTCCACCGGCCAGCAGTACGCGGTAGCGGACCGCTGGGGCGAGTGGACGGCGATCTGGTACCTGGGGCAGAAGGCGTGGTTCCGGAACCCGCACCGCGAGCGCACGGCGGTCCCCGCGTCCGGGGTCACGATCACCCCGAAGGCGGGCCTGGCGAGCGTCCCGGTCTACGGCCGCGCCTACCCCGAGAAGGAGGCGTACCCGGCGGGCGTTCCCGCACAGTCGGTGGTGCCGCTGCCGTACACGATCCCGGCCGGGCAGAAGTACGTCGTAGGTGACCGGGTGCCGGGCGAGTACTACTACTCGGTCACCTTCACCGAGGACTCGCACCAGGTGATCACCGGGAAGGACCTGTACTACGAGATCCAGTACGGCCACCGGGTCGGCTTCGTCCGTGCGGCGGACGTGGACCTGGCGGCCGCCCGCCGCTAGCGGGGCGAGGGGGTCCTCAGCCCTGCTGGAACAGCTCCGCCGGGAGCGGCTTCAGCAGGGCGTACAGGTCGTCGGTGATGGGGCGGTCCCAGGCGGCGATGGTCACCAGGACGCCGTCGCTGCGGTCGAACTGCACGCAGGAGATCCGGCCCTCGGAGAGCTTGAGGCGGCGCACGATCAGCAGGTTGTCGCCCTGGAGGACGGGCATGTCCTCGGAGCCGACGACGGTGACCTCCTCCTCGTTGTCCAGCGCCAGCAGCAGCTGTGCGACCTCGAAGGGGATCTCGCCCTCGGCGGTGTCCCGGGCCGGGGAGCCCTCGGGCAGGTTGCCGATGATCATGGCGGGGCCGCGGCCGCCGAACAGGTCGTAGCGCAGGAAGACGCCCTGGCAGCTTCCGTCGGGGGCGGGCAGCAGGCCGGCGCCGAGGTTGCCGGGCCAGTCGCCGGGGTCCATGGCCAGCACGTCGAAGTCTGGTCCGGCGGGATTGGCGCTGCGGCGGCGGAGGAACGACATGCGGCCAATGGTACGTGCCCCGGCCCGCTCCACGGCGTGCGGGAGCACTCCCGGCATGGCCTCGCGCGGGGTCACTCCTCGGCGGGTCCGGACGGCACGACGGCGACGGGGCCGGCCGCGTGCAGCAGGACGGCCTGGGTGACCGAACCCAGCATCCGGGTGGGCACGCGCAGCCGGCGCCGGTGGCGGCCGACGACGACCAGAGCGGCGCCCGCGGAGAGGGCGACCAGCTGTCCGGCGGCGTCGCCCGGCAGCGCCTCGGCCGCCGCGTCGACGCCGGGGTACTGGGCCCGCAGCGGGTCGAGAAAGCCCTCGGCGAGGACCCGGGTGTCGCTCTCGACGGCGATCTGGTCGACGGGCGGGGGCACCAGCTGGCCGGGGGCCGCCCAGGTCTGTACGGGCCAGGGGTAGGCGGCGATCACCTGGAGGCGGGCGCCGAGCAGGGACGCCTCGGCGAAGGCGAAGCCGAGGACGCCGTCGTCGGGGCTGTCGACGTGCAGCCCGACGACGACCCGGGGGCCGGTCTCGGCCGGGGGTTCGGCGTGCACCTGGCGGCCGGGCCGGGGGACGACGACCACGGGGCAGCCGGCGTCCCGGGCGACGGCGAGGGAGCTGGAGCCCAGGAGCAGGCTGGCGAAGCCGCCCCGGCCGCGTGAGCCGAGGACCAGCAGCTGCGCGTCGACGCCGAGTTCGGGCAGGACCGCGCCGGGTACGCCCTCGACGGCGACGTATTCCACGGTGGGCAGGCCGGGACGGTCGGCGAGCCGGTCGCGGACCTCGTCCAGGACGGGGTCGCCGCTGTCGTCGGGCGGGTCGGCGACGAGGATGTCGGCCTCGCCCCAGGCCGCGTACTGGCGCACATGGACGACGCGCAGCGGTGCGACGCGGCGGCGGGCCGCCTCCAGGGCCCAGTCCAGGGCGCGCAGGCTGTCCTCGGAACCGTCGACCGCGGCGATGACCGGTACAGCGCTCATCGTTGCTCACCTCCCGGGATGCGGGCTTCCCCCTGCCGGGGCGGGCCTCTTGCCGGGGCCAGCCTCGCTCAGGGGGCGCTCCGGAGAGGGCGCCTGGGGCGCGTGTTGGGCATTCGCGGCCGGAACACCCCCGGTCGGCTCCTGCCCTGGCCCCGCCGGTGGGTCAGGTGAGGTCGAACTCTCCCTCGCGGGCCCCGGAGACGAAGGCGCCCCATTCGGCGGGGGTGAAGATCAGGGAGGGGCTCTCGGGGCGGCGGCTGTTGCGCATCGCGATGAAGCCCTCGACGAAGGCGATCTGGACATCGCCCCGGCCTCCGCTGCTGGACTGCCACCGGGCCCCGCTGAGGTCCAGGTCCGGCTTGTCCCAGCCTGTGAGCGACTGCTGCTGGATGGTGCTCTCGGCCACGTCCGTGCTCCTCCCATGACGTCGTCCCCGGCTCAGCCTAGCGATCGGTCTCGGCGGCGCACAGGTCACCCGGGGGGGACCTTGGGACGGGTGGGTGTACGCGGTCGCCCTTCGCGCGCGGAAAAATCCCGGCCGGCCTCTTGCCCGGGGCGCGACGGCCTGAATTACTGGCCTCGCAAGATCGACCGAATGATCGGTCGCCCGTATCGCGTGGCGCGCGGCGTGTCGTATCGCGGGTCATGACGCATGTCGTGGCGCGGGTCGTGTGCGAAGGGAAGTCCCGGTGGCGGATGAGACGGACCTGCGGGACGCGGGCGAGCGGCTCGGGCCCGAGGAGCTGCGGGCGCTCCAGCTGGAGCGGCTGCGGGCCTCGCTGCGGCACGCCTACGCCCATGTGCCGTTCTACCGCGAGTCCTTCGACAGGGCGGGGGTGCGCCCCGAGGACTGCCGGTCGCTGGCCGACCTCGCGCACTTCCCGTTCACCACCAAGGCGGACCTGCGGGCGAACTACCCGTACGGGATGTTCGCGGTGCCCAGGGAGCGGGTGCGGCGGCTGCATGCCTCCAGCGGGACGACGGGGCTGCCCACGGTGGTCGGCTACACCGACAACGACCTCTCGGTGTGGGCGGACATGGTGGCCCGCTCGATCCGGGCGGCGGGCGGGCGGCCGGGTGACATCGTCCATGTGGCGTACGGCTACGGCCTGTTCACCGGAGGACTGGGCGCGCACTACGGCGCCGAGCGACTGGGCTGCACGGTGGTGCCCGCCTCCGGGGGCATGACGTCCCGGCAGGTGCGGCTGATCCAGGATCTGGCGCCCGGCGTCATCATGGTCACCCCCTCGTACATGCTGACGCTGCTGGACGAGTTCGAGCGGCAGGGTGTGGACCCGCGCTCCACCTCGCTGCGCGTCGGGGTGTTCGGGGCGGAGCCCTGGACGGAGAGCATGCGGGGGGAGATCGAGGAGCGGTTCGCCATCGACGCCGTGGACATCTACGGGCTGTCGGAGGTGATCGGTCCGGGGGTGGCGCAGGAGTGCGTGGAGACCAAGGACGGCCTGCATGTGTGGGAGGACCACTTCTATCCGGAGGTCGTGGACGCGGTCACCGGTGAGGTGCTGCCGGAGGGCGAGCGGGGCGAGCTGGTGTTCACCTCGCTCACCAAGGAGGCCATGCCGGTCGTCCGCTACCGGACGCGGGATCTGACCCGGCTGCTGCCGGGGACGGCCCGGGTGTTCCGGCGGATGGAGAAGGTCACCGGGCGCAGCGACGACATGGTGATCCTGCGCGGGGTCAATCTGTTCCCGACCCAGATCGAGGAGATCGTGCTGCGCACCCCCGGTGTGGCGCCGCACTTCCAGCTCCGGCTGACCCGGGAGGGACGCATGGACGCGCTCACCGTACGGGCGGAGGCGCGTCCGGGTGCCGTGCCGGAGGTGCGGGAGGCGGCGGTCCGGTCGATCGCGGCGGCGGCGAAGGACGGGATCGGGGTGTCGGTGTCCGTGGAGATCGTGGAGCCGGAGTCGCTGGAACGGTCGGTGGGCAAGATCCGCCGCATCGTGGACCTGCGCCCCCGCTAGCCCAGCCGCTCGCGCAGCTCCCGCTTGAGGATCTTGCCGCTGGCGTTGCGCGGGAGTTCGGCCACGAAGTGCACCCGCTTGGGTGCCTTGAAGGCGGGCAGCTCCTCGCGGACGTGGGCGATCAGCGCGTCCTCGGTGATGTCGCCCCGGGGGACGACGACCGCGGTGACGGCCTCGATCCAGCGGTCGTCCGGCAGCCCGATCACGGCGGCCTCCGCGACCGCCTCGTGGGTGTAGAGGGCGTCCTCGACCTGGCGGGAGGCGACGAGCACGCCGCCGGAGTTGATGACGTCCTTCACCCGGTCGACGATTCGGAAGTAGCCGTCGGCGTCCCGGACCGCGAGGTCGCCGGAGTGGAACCAGCCGTCCCGGAACGCGGCCGCGGTCTCCTCGGGCTTGTCCCAGTAGCCCTCGCAGAGCTGGGGCGAGCGGTACACGATCTCGCCGGGGGTGCCGTCCGGCACGTCCCGGCCCTCCTCGTCCACCACACGGGCGTCCACGAACAGCACGGTGCGGCCGCAGGAGTCCAGGCGGCCCTTGTGCTCGTTCGGGGCGAGCACGGTGGCGAGCGGGCCGATCTCGCTCTGCCCGAAGCAGTTGTAGAAGGCGAGCTTCGGCAGGCGTTCACGCAGCCGCTCCAGTACCGGCACCGGCATGATCGACGCGCCGTAGTACGCCTTGCGCAGGCCGCTCAGGTCGCGGTCGGCGAAGTCGGGGCGGCCCGCGAGCGCGATCCACACGGTGGGCGGGGCGAACAGGCTGTCGCAGCGGCCCGCCTCGATCAGCGGGAGGAGGCGGTCGCCGTCGGGGGCGTCGAGGATCGTGCTGGTCGCGCCGACGGCGAGGTAGGGCAGCAGGAAGACGTGCAACTGCGCCGAGTGGTAGAGCGGCAGCGCGTGCACGGGCAGGTCGCCGGCGCTCAGGTCGAGGGCGGTGATGGCGCTGAGGTACTCGTGGACGAGGGCCCGGTGGGTCATCATCGCGCCCTTGGGCAGCGCGGTCGTGCCGGAGGTGTAGAGGAGTTGGACGAGGTCCTCGGTGCGCGGCTCGGGCCCGTGGTACGGCTCGGTGCCGGCCAGCCCCGCGAGCAGGGAGTCCTCGGCGTCGCGCAGCGGGAGGGTGCGGGTGCCGGCCGGGAGCCGGCCGGCGAGGGCCGGGTCAGTGAGGGTGAGGGCGCTGCCGGACTGGTCGAGCAGGTAGGCGAGGTCGGCGCCGGTGAGGTTCTGGTTGACCGGGACGTGGACGAGGCCCGCGCGGGCACAGCCGAGGAAGGCGATGAGGTAGGCGTCGGAGTTGTGCCCGTAGGCGGCGACCCGGTCGCCCTTGGTGAGGCCCCGGGCCAGCAGCAGGGCGGCGGCCCGGGAGACGGCGTCGTCGAGTTCCGCGTAGGTCCAGGAGCGTTCGCCGTACTTGAGCGCCACGCGTGCCGGGGTGCGGCGGGCGCTGCGGCGCAGCACTCCGTCGACGGTGCTGCCGTGTCCCTGTGTCATGGGAGCCGATCCTCGGGCCGGCGGACCCCCAGGTCAAGATCCTCGGCGGTGGCCGTCACTCCCCCAGCACGGCCATCGCCGCGTTGTGTCCCGGTACTCCGCTGACCCCGCCGCCGCGCACCGCGCCCGCGCCGCACAGCAGGACGTTGGCGTGCCGGGTCTCCACGCCCCAGCGGCCGGTGCCGTCCTGGGCGTAGGGCCAGGTGAGGGCCCGGTGGAAGATGTTGCCGCCGGGCAGGCCGAGGTCGCGCTCCAGGTCGAGCGGGGTCCTGGCCTCGACGCAGGGGCGGCCGTCGGCATCGGTGGCCAGGCAGTCCGCGAGGGGCTCGGCGAGGTGGGCGTCGAGCTGGGCGAGGGTGGACTTCAGGAGTTCCTCGCGTACGGCGTCGTTGTCGTTGGTGAAGAGGCGGGCGGGGGTGTGCAGGCCGAAGAGGGTGAGGGTCTGGTAGCAGCGCCCGGCGAGCCCGGGGCCGAGGATGGTGGGGTCGGTCAGGGTGTGGCAGTAGATCTCCGAGGGCGGGACGGCGGGGAGTCGGCCCGCTGCGGCCTGGGCGTGGGCGGTGGCGAGCTGCTGGTAGCCCTCGGCGATGTGGAAGGTCCCGGCGAACGCCTCACGCGGGTCGACGGAGCTGTCCCTGAGCCGGGGCAGCCGCTTGAGCAGCATGTTCACCTTGAGCTGTGCGCCCTCGGCGGGCTCGGGCGCCAAGTCACCGGTCAGGTTGGCCAGTTCGCGCGGGGAGGCGTTGACGAGGACGTGCCGCGCGGCG
This sequence comes from Streptomyces sp. NPDC058459, assembly GCF_042721685.1. NCBI lineage: Bacteria > Bacillati > Actinomycetota > Actinomycetes > Kitasatosporales > Streptomycetaceae > Streptomyces > Streptomyces sp. NPDC058459. The sequence continues at coordinate 35,226 of NZ_JBHXLV010000049.1, forward strand.
GCGACGCCTTCACCTTCGGCGGTGCGGTAGGTGACCTCGGCGGTACGGCCGTCGGTGTCGATACGGAGTGCTTCGTGTCCGGTGGCGATCTCGGCTCCGGCCGCGCGGGCGGCGCCGGCGAGGGCGTCGGTGAGAGCGCCCATGCCGCCGACGGGGACGTCCCAGGCGCCGGTGCCGCCGCCGATGACGTGGTAGAGGAAGCAGCGGTTCTGGGCGAGGGAGGGATCGTGGGCGTCGGCGAAGGTGCCGATCAGCGCGTCGGTGAGGACGACGCCCCGCACCAGGTCGTCGTGGAAGTTCTCCTCGACGGCGACACCGATCGGCTCCTCGAACAGCACTCGCCAGGCGGCCTCGTCGGCGACGCGGGCGCGTAGTCCGGCACGGGTGGGCAGCGGCTCGGTGAGGGTCGGGAAGACCCGCCGGGCGACCTCGCCGGTCATGCCGTAGAAGCGCTGCCAGGCGGTGAACTCGCGTGCGTCGCCCGTCAGTTCCGCGAAGGCCCGGCGGGTGCGCTCCTCGCCGCCCCCGACGAGCAGCCCGGTGGCCCGCCCGCCGCGCTCGACGGGGGTGTACGAGGAGATGGTGCGGCTCCGCACCCGGAAGTCCAGTCCGAGGTCCCGGACGATCTTGTCCGGCAGCAGGCTGACGAGGTAGGAGTACCGCGACAGCCGGGCGTCGACCCCGGCGAACGGCCTGCTGGACACGGCCGCCCCGCCGGTGTGACCGAGCCGCTCCAGCAGCAGGACCGAGCGCCCGGCGCGCGCCAGGTAGGCGGCGGCGACCAGGCCGTTGTGGCCCCCGCCGACGATGACGGCGTCGTATGTCCGGGTTCCCTCGTGTGCGGGCATGGTTCTTGGTAGCACGGTTGATCTTCGTCGGGTAGGGGTGCGCCGGGGCTAGTC
>NZ_JBHXLV010000050.1:0-35439 GCF_042721685.1 Streptomyces sp. NPDC058459
GGGGCCCGCAGTCAGTGGTGAATCAGGCGGCGGACTGCTTGGCGGCGACGTAAAGCTCGTCGCCCGCGCGGCGCGTGGCCTCGTCGGCCAGGCCCTGGACCATCGCGGCGAACTCGGTGGCCGCGGCGTCCCCGCGCTCCCCGAAGTTGGTGAGGGTGTCCAGGAGCGTCTGCGCCTCGTCCTTCGTCAGCTCGTTCGTGGACCCGATCGGGCGGCCGATGATGAGCGCGGTGGCCTGGAGTCGCCGCTCGCGCGCGTCCTTCGCGCCGAGGCCGACCTTGGCGAAGCAGGCGTGCATCATGCGCATCTGCGGTGCGGTGACGGGCGTCGCCGGGGTGTCAGGTGTGGTGTCGACGCTGGTCACGGCCGGGGCGTCCTGTGCGGGATGCGCGGCCGCAGGAGGGCTGGGCACCGTCGTGACGGGCGTCGCCGGGGCCTTGACGGCCGTCCCGTACTCCAGGATCAACGCCTTCAGGGTGGTCGGCTCCCCGGTCTTCGGGTGCATCTGGCCGGCAGACAGGAGGTTCCGGGTGTCGGCGCGGGCGTACAGCTCCAGCGCCCGCTCGTACGTCAGCCCCTCGGCCACCAGCTCGTCCACGATCGCCTGGATCGGGTCGACGCCCTGGCCGAGCTGCTCCAAGATCGCCTCCGCGAACTCCGGACCGGGGTGGTGGACGGCGGCACCATCGAGCGGGGCGTACCGGGTCTTGGTGACCGTGCCGGTGCCCGCCACCATGTCGATGACGACGTCGACCTCGTACTCGGCACCCTCGCGTTGGACCGTCTTGACGCCCAGCTTGGTCACCTTGCCGCCGGACAGCTCGTAGTCGTTCTTCGTCCGCATGGTGACGATGACGTGGCCGGGGAAGCCGAGCAGAGCGTCCAGCATGTCCTGCTCCAGGTTGTTCACCGGAGCCCAGGCGGAGAACTTGCCGCCATTGATCTTCTTGCCCTCTTCCTCGACGCGGGCGAGGAGCCCGCCCTTGCCCGCCCAGAAGTGGCTCCAGGAGTCGATGATGAGGACGGCGAGCCGGGCTTCCTCGGCGGCCTTCACCGCGGCGATGAGGTTCTCCGGGGAGCAGAACGCCATGGGGAGGTGCGCGAACTCGTGGGCCTCGATGTCCGGGCGGCCCGGGACGGGGGCGTACTTGAGGGCGGAGCCGCGCTCGGTGTCGACGAGGCCGATGGCGCCGCCGGCCGCGAGGCCCTCGGCCATACGGAGCGCGGTCTTGGTCTTGCCGGAGCCGCCGGGGCCCTGGAGGGCGATGCGGGCCTTGGCGGCCTCGCGGGTGGCCGGGGCGAAGCTGAAGTTGGTGGTCATGAGGTGCTCCGGTTGCGCTGGTTCGGGAGGGTGGGGCGGGATGCGCGGGCGAGGGCGCGGAGGGCGTTGACGATGCGCATCGACGCGGCGAAGGAGGCCCGCTTCTTCCGGAAGGACGAGTACGTGTCGGTGTCCGTCCGGCGGAACTGGCCGCTGAGCTCGCGCTCCAAGACGTCGGCGAACTCGGCGCCGCTCTCCGCGCGGAGGGCCGCGAGCAGCTGCTCAGCCTCGGCGGGGCGTAGTGGCCGGCCGCGGGTCAGGGCCCGGTGGATGTCGCTGTAGGCGCTCACTCGTCGGCCTCCTCGTCGTACTCGGAGGCGACCTCCACGGCGGTGACGGTGTAGCCGGTCGACCGCTCGTCCTCGCCGAAGGCGGCGGTCAGCTCGGCGACGCCGTCGTCCTCAATCCAGTCGAGGGTGGCGCCGGGGATCTCCCGCTTGACGTGGGTCTCGCAGTGCTTCCGCGCGGCGGCCGCCGAGGTATACGTCCCGAGCCGGAATGCGGACCAGTCGGCCCGGTAGACAGTGAGCGGAGCGCTCTGCATCTCGGCGACTTGAGCTCGCGCCTTCCGGCGGCCGCGCTTCGCGGACTCCAGGGCCACCCGCAGCCGCTCGTACGCCAGCTCATCCGAGGTGACGTGCATCTGCAGCTCATCGGCTTCCAGCCGTGCGGCGCGACAGTCCATCTGCGCCACGATCACCGTGAGCAGCATGTCCTGGAGAGCGTCCTGCCCTTGCCGGGCGCGCTTGGCGTACCGGTCAGCGGCGCCGCCGGCGGACAGCGCGCGGGTCCGAGCCATCCCCCAGGCAGTGCGGTAGCGCTCCGCTCGAGACTCGGCGTCCAGCAGGCGCCGCAGCACCGTGGCCATGCGCTCGCCCATGTAGGCCGAGAGGTTCAGGCAGTACCAGTCCTCGCGCTGCGTGGTGTGGTCGTGCTCGCGGCGATCGCGGACCGTCTGGGCGAAGGAGGCGAGCAGGCCCGGGGTTGCGGGCTTGGCGTCGCCGAGCAACGCGGCGATCTGAGCGCGTTGTTCCGGCGTCATCGGCTTCCCGTTCATGCGGCCTCACCACCGTTCTCGGTGACGGGGTTGACCTGCGTCGACGGGGTGTCGGTGACGGGCGTCAGCGGCCCGGCCTGCCACACGGTGTTGGCGAGGGAGCAGCGCTCGATCCGGCCGGCCAGGGACAACAGCGGCATGCCGTCCGCGCGGTCGCCCTGGTGGTGCCAGATGCCGCCGTCGGCGTCGCGGAGTGGGCGGGCGAGGTCGTAGACGATGCCGTCAAACTCGTAGGGCTGCGCGGCGCGCGCGGCCGCGTCCGCCTGGGCCTGCGGCATGTCGTAGCCGAGCAGCGTCACCCGGACCCCATCCCGGTAGCCCTCGCCCGCCTGGACGTGCGGGAGCTTCCGCCCCGGCTCGTGCTGCACCGCGAAGAAGCGGCGCCACCCGGCCCACTGGGCCTGGTCGGTGATGTGCAGGGAGACGATCAGCCGGTCCCCGTCGACCTGGACCCGCAGGAACTCCCGGTGCCCCTTCAGGTGGCGCTCGATGGTCGAGGCGACCTGGCGGGCGTGCTGGCAGGAGGCGTCCCAGGCGAGTGCCTGCTCCTCCAGCTCGGTCAGCGGCTGGTCGGTGGGCGCCCACCCGGACAGGGTCCTGTGCAGGAGCACGCCGTACGACCGTGCGGGGTCGACGAGGAGGCCGGCGGAGTCGAGGGCAGTGACGGCAGCGGCCGCCGCGTCGGCGCTGAGCAGGGTGACCGTCTCGCAGACGATCTCCGTGGCGCGGGAAAGGTTGCGATTCATGCTGTGTCGGCCTCCTTGATGGCCTTGGCCAGCTCGTCCGAGCGGAAGAGGACGAAGGCGCGGACGACGACGCCCTCGACGGCCGCCTCGAACTCGACGACGAGCCCGCCGTTCCCGTGCGCGCCGAAGTGCATCTGGTCGACGGGGACGTGCAGCGCCTCCCGCCATGCCTCGACATCAGCCACGCTGGCGAGGCACAGCGACAGCTCATTCGGCATGTAGGGGTTCGTGCCGAGGTTGGGAGCGGGGAGCTGCGGGTGCAGTTCGGCGATACGAGCGGCGAAGGCCAGAGTCGGGGCGTTCACACCGAAGGTCTTACTCATGCGGCCACGTCCTCGGTGGTCAGTGCGGACCGCATGTTGGCGACGGCCCGGTACTGGAGCGTCTTCACCGCGCCGATGCCCTTGCCGAGCCGGGCCGCGACCTCGGCGAGCGGCAGCTCAGCGACGAGGAGCCGCATGCACTCCCGCTGAGGGACGGTCAGGTGCCGCATGGCCCACTCGACGGTCTCTGCGGCATCGATGGCGTCCAGGTGACGCAGCGCGGACGCTTCGGCGCTGCGGTCAACGTCGATGACGCCCTGCTCCATCACCAGCGGGATTTCCATCCGGGTGGCCGCGCGCTTCACGTGGTCAACGTGCAGGTTGCGGGCGATGGTGTAGAGCCACCCCAGGTAGCCGCCGCTGGCCGGCCGCTCGGAGAACCGGTGGATGCCGGCGAGAGCGCGGGCGAAGGTCTCGCTCGTCAGGTCCTCAGCCGTGGGCCGGTGCCTCGTCCGCTTGACGAGGTAGGAAAACACCAGGGGCTGGAGTCCGTTGTAGAGGGTGGCGAAGGCGTCTCGGTCACCGAGGGCGGCGAGGGCAGCCAGCTCGGTCACCGCCTCCGGGGTGATGATCGTGGCGTTAGCCTGGGAAGACACAGCCAGATCCCTTCTGTCAGTGGGTGTTCGGGTGTGGTGGGGGCCGTTCCGGGTCGCATCCGGGACGGCCTCTCGTGTGTCAGGCCGCGGACTGCCGACGCATGCCGTCGAGGACAGCGCGGGGGTCGAACCGCCGGGACGAGCCGACGTAGATCAGGCCGGGCCAGGTCTCCCCGCGCTCTCGCGCGGCGGTGATCTGGGCGTCGATCCAGCTCATCGACTTGCGGAGGTAGTTGGCCAGCTCGCGCTGGTCCAGCAGCAGCTCCGGCAGGGCGGACGAGGCGTCGGACTTTCGCCGTTCGCCCTTCGTGGATCTACGTGTAGATGTAGATTCTCCGATCGTGAAAACGGGTGCCTCGAACAGCTCGGAGACTTCCCGGCCGAGCGCGGCCGTGATCAACCTCGCAGCGCGGTCGCTGCATTCTTCGCGAGCGGTTCTGCCGCTGCCGACGATGAAGCCGACCATCGCCTTGCTCAGGCCGGTGCCGTTCTCGTCGGCCTCCTTGGTCTTGGCGGCGAGGCGCGGGATGTCCAGCCCGGCCGCCTTCATGGCGGACCGCAGCGGGGCACCCTTGTCCAGTCGTCGCATGGTGAAACCTCCGGCGCGCAGCCGAATTGGGGTCCGTAGGTCCCGGTGACCTGCGGTATCTACAATCTACGTGTAGATGTGGATGCAGTCAAGAGGGGAATCCTGGGGTGTTGCGAGGCTAAATAGGGGCGCACAGGGGTGTGTAGATGCGCCGGGGCACCGCCAAATACTGGTCACGGAGTCCCGATCTACTTGCGTATGTAGATACATATGGCCGATCCTTCTTGCGTGACTAGCCACCAGAACAACCCCGGCGAGCAAGGCCCCGCCGAGGCTCCCGCCGGCAGAGGCGAGGACCTGGCGGCCCTGCTGACGCGTGTACTCAGCGAAGCAGACATCACTCAGAAGCAACTCGCCACCGACGCCGGCGTGCCATACGCAACGTTGAACGCATGGATCAAGCGAACGAGAGGTACTTCGAGAGTCGAGGCCGAGACCCTACGCACCATCGCGTCTGTTCTGAACAGGCGTGGCGTGGAACTCACTCCGCGCGAGGTCTTTAATGCTGCTGGCCGTGCGGTGCCGGGACGTTCCGACGAAGAACGCGAGCAGCACCTTTTGAAGCTCTATCGGCAGCTTCCCGAGGACAAGCAGCGCGACCTGGTGCGATACGCCGAGGCCGCGCTGAGCCTCAGTCGCGCCTCCTGACCTCCGGTAAGGGTTGCCTAAGGAGGGAGAAATTCAGGCGATCGAGGGAGTAGCTGCCGAGCTGCCCGCGAATATGCCAAAAACCTATCGGCTGACTTCACACACAGGTACGATCAGTCACCCGCTGTCCTCCCGGAGCGGACCCTTCCGTGCCGCCGCACCACCAGGGGGACACCTGTGTGCATCCGCATCGCCGCGGTCGATGACCTGCCCAAGATCGCCATTTGGGACCCAGACGAGGTCACCATCCTCGTATCCAGGGGCACCCACTCCCATGACCTGATCAGAGAACTGCACGCGATCCTCACGATCGACTTCGGCGCACCCGACATCCCCGGCGCCGGCCTCACCTGCTTCTGCGGCGAGCCCGTCTGCCTGCCGCCGCAGGCCCCGGTCCAGGACGCGCTGGAACTCTGATCAGGAGCACCATGGTGCGCAAACCGGCCCTGCCGTCCAGGGTCAGCAACAACCCACGCCCCAACCCGAGCATGAAGTGCGGTTGCCAGGTCTGCCTGAAACGGCACCCCGGCGACCGGCCGCCCGTCGACAACCACGTCGGCTCCTGGGAGGCCCGCTACAGCGACCCTTCCGGCAGGGAGCGCAGCAAGACCAAGCCGACGTACGACGAGGCTGTCGCATTCCTCGAGGAGACGCGCACCGACATGAGGAAGCGGACCTGGATCGACCCCGCGCGCGGGGAGGTCGCGCTGGCGACCTGGTGGAAGCTGTGGTGGCCCACGCAGACGAAGGGCATCCTGCGGATCGAGGACTGGACGCAGTCGCAGCTGCGCGACGAGGGCATGTGGCGGAACCACATCGAGCCCGCCTTCGGGAAGGCGCGGCTGTTCGAGCTGGCGTGGCGCGAGATCCAACTCTGGGTGCACACGTTGCACGACGAAAATGGCGGCCCGCTCGCAGCCAGTTCGGTCACGAAGTGCTTCCAGGTCCTCGACAAGATGCTGGAGGACGCCAAGCGTGACCGGCGCCTCCCCTTCAACCCGGCCGAGGGGGTGAAGCTCCCGACGATCAAGAAGAAGCACCCGGAGGATCGCAGGCCACCGAGCTACGCGCAGCTCTGGCTCATCCGCCAGCACCTTCCCGAGCACATGCACAACCTGCTGATCGTCGCTCAGGAGACAGGTTTGCGCTTTCAGGAGCTGGCAGGACTCCGCTGGTCGAACGTGGACTTCGAGGGCCGACGCATCCACGTGCGTGAGGTCCTGGTCGAACCGCGCGGCAAGATCAAGCGGAAGTCCTACCCCAAGAGCGACGCCGGCCTCCGCACGGTGCCCCTCACCGGCCTCGCCGCCCGGATGCTCCGAGAGGTGTGGGCGCAGGAATGCGCGGAGGGAACCCCGAGCCGGGAGGCGTCGGAGTTGAAGGACGGTCTCCGCGAGAACGAGCTGGTCTTCCACGGCCGGAACAAGATCCGTCGCGGCACGAAGAGGATCGATGGCGAAGGCGAGCCGTACCGCGCCCCGCTTCGCCGGTCAGCGTTCCGTCGCTTGTGGACTAGCGCCATCGACAAGGCCGGGGTCGCTCGGAAGACCGTGAAGAAGGTCAAGGTGCAGCGAGTCGACGAGCGTACCGGCCGGGCCCGGACCGTGACGGAGGAGCGCACGGACTGGTGGCCCGACTTCCACGACTGCCGGCATGCCTTCGCGTCGCGGCTGCACGCGCGCGGTGTGCCGGAGGTCATCACGCAGGAGATCCTCGGGCACGAGCGTGCTGGCGAGGTGACGTGGATCTACACTCACGCGGCTGCGGATTACGCGGGTCAGGTCTTGGCGGCGTTGGAAGACGGAAAGCCAGGGGCTGATCGTGCGTCGAAGCGGGCGTTGCGGGTGGTGAGGGCCGCGTGAGCCATCCCGGAACTATCCCGGAACTATCCCGGGAGACGCCTAGGGGACACAGGGGAGAGCTTGGTACGCGCAGGGTAGTCGCGTGTAGATGCTGGATGAAGCCGCAGGTCAGCTGACCTGGGAAGATCATCCGGAGTGGACTCCTTCCTGATAAGGATGAGGCCACAGGTTCAAATCCTGTTAGCCCCACATTTCGAAGACCCCCAGTCGAATTCCGGCTGGGGGTCTTCGGCGATGACGAGGGGTACTCATGGGTGCCAGTGGCTGGGACCAGGTCACTCCGTACGCGGGAAGCGTCGAGGCGACGCTGGATGCGCCGCACGACGAGGGTTCGGGAGCTGTACGCGACCGTCCGGTGGTACGAGGGAGCCTCGGGGTGCACGAAGACCCGATCGCTGGCGACGGGGGATGCACCAGCGATCGGGCCAGGGCCAAGGGTAACAAGGTTGGGGCGGTTGCGGGGCCAACAGGGTTGAATGATAGGGGAGTTGGCTGATCTTGGTGGGTCGGTGGGGGCGCGGGGGGCCGTAGGAGTGGCGGCGGTACTCGTGCCGCCGGTTCGGGTGGGCGTCGCGGGGGCAGGGTCGTCGTATGCGCGGGCCGCCGGTGGCCCGCCGCGCCGGGTCACCGGCCGTGCGAGCGGGGGAGAGTGGGGTGGGACGCATGAAGGTGTCCGTGGACCGGGACGTGTGTTACGGCTCGGCCGAGTGCGCGTACCGCGCTCCCGAGGTCTTCGACTTCGTCGAGGGGTACGGCGTGGTCAGGCCCGGCCGGGAGGATTCCGGCGACGATCCGCTGGTGCGCGAGATCGTGGAGAAGTGCCCTTCGCAGGCTGTGCTGCTCGGGGACTGAGCGCCGCCGGGGATACCCCGGCGGACGTGGTGCGGGCCCCCGGGCCGGTGGGCCGGGGGGCGTTCCGTGTCGACGGTCGGGTACGCAAGTCGCCGGTGTGTCGAGACGTCCGCGGTACTGGATGTCCGGCCGGGGGGTTCAGCAGTCGAGGTGGGACACGTACGGCTCGGTGCTCTCCTGCCGGTGGGTGGTCTCGCTGCGGTCCGGGGCGTTGACGCGGTGCGGGGCGAGGGTGCCCGCTTCCCGTCCGGCGAGTGAGCGGTGCCGGCAGTGGGGGGACTTCCCGTGGGCCTCGGCCCGGATGCGCTGCTTCATCGTGGGGGGCAGGGCTCTGGTTCGTGACCAGACCTGGTGGCTGGTGGTCGCCGGTGCCTCCTGGGCGATGTGCTCCGTGCTGCCGTGACTCGGGCTCGCGGTCCTGGCCGAGGCGACCGGGGCGGTCGCGGTGACGAGTCCGAGCGCCGTGCACAGCGCGAGGAAGGCGGTGACGATGGCGGTCCACAGCGTCATGACCTTGTTCCTGGCCATGGCCCCTCACTTTCAGGTTGGGCGATTTGCGTACTTTCCTCATGATGTGTATGCGGGCCGCGAAGTGGTGGACCGACGCCCATGGCGCGTCGATGTTCAGATGAACACCACTCGGACGGGTGCAGGGAGGTGGAAAACGTCCGAGAGCGCCTGGAAAGGGGAGGAAAGCAACCCTCTGTGCGGATGTGATCACCCTCCGACCGCAACGGTCCGGACCCGCCGCGACCCCGGTCGGGAACGGGAGTTGGGGGCCCGGCGCAGGTCACCGATCGGTCTCGGCCGGTGTGTATAGTCGGGCGCCAGAGGGTCCCCTACGTCAACGAAAGACGAGGTCGCGCGGTGAAGAAGCTGCTCCTGGTCGCACTGGCCGCCATCGGCGGTCTCCTTGTGTACCGACAGATCCAGGCGGATCGCGCCGAGCAGGACCTGTGGACGGAGGCCACCGACTCCGTGCCCACCGGTTCCTGAAACCCGGCACCACGATGTGGACGAACCCCGGTCGCTGAAGCGGCCGGGGTTCTGTGTCGTACCGGGTCGCTTCGAGTTGCCGGACCCCGGGGTGCGGTGTACCTCTCGCCCCATGAGCGCGGCGTTTCGGACGGCCGGGCGAAAAACCCTGATGGCGCAAGCGGCACCGGGCAGGATGGGCCCGACACGGTGACCTAGGGGGCAGGGGGCGGCGCGTGAGGCGGGGGTCGTGGAACACGGTGAGGGTCCTGTGCGCGGGTGCCGTGATGGGGGCCCTCGCCTGGGCACCTGCCACGGAGGCGCTCGCCGCGCCGCGTGGGACGGAGTACGCCTTCGCCCCCGGCGCCGAGAGTGTCGAGGGTTCGCCGGACGCCGACGGGGCGCGGCCGATCGTCTTCGGCCACACCTACCGCAGCTCCCTGCCTGCGCACGGCCGGCTCCTCTACCACCTCACCCTCACCGCGACGGACGACGTCTACGTCCCCGTCACCGCCGTACCGCCGCGCGGCGCGACCGTCGCCGCCACGGACGGCATCCGGGTCTCGATCCAGGACGCCGACGGCAACCCCTGCTTCTACTCCTCCGCGTCCTTCGGCGCCGGACTCAGCCCCCGGCCCGTCACGGCCGTCGGCCAGCGGGACACCGGCAAGTCGCTGTGCGACGGCGCGGGCGGATACTCCCTGGTGGTGGAACGGCTGGACGCCAAGAACTCCACCCCGGACCGCTGGGACCTGGAGCTGGCCCCCGCCACCGAACCCGGCCTCGCGGCGGCCGGCCCGTCCGCGCCGCCCAGCTCCTGGGACTCCGCCACGCCCGAGCCGCCCGGCGCTGCCCCCCGGGAGCGGCGGGGAGGCGACGGCTTCGGTACCGCCCGCCCCCTCGGCCAGGGAGTCTGGCGCACCCGTCTCTCCCCCGGCGACACCCTCTTCTACAAGGTCCCGGTCGACTGGGGCCGCCAGCTGCACGCCGGAGCCGAGCTGGACGCCGCCACCACCGGCCACGGTTACGTCGGCGGCGCCCTCACCCTCTCCCTGCTGAACCCGGCGCGCGGCCCCGTCGAAGACGTCGCCCTCGGCTACACCGGCACCCGGCGCGCCATGGCCCTCGCCCCGCTGCCCCCGGTCGAGTACGCCAACCGCTACGCCGTACCGAGCGGCGTGAACGCGGTCCGCTTCGCCGGTGACTACTACCTGGTCGTGCACCTCGGTGAGCACGTCGCCGACTCCTTCGGCGGCGGCCCCTTCGGCGTGACGCTCCGGGTACGGGTGGACGGCGACGCTCACGCCGGCCCGCGGTACCGGGGGCGCCCGGAGCCGGCCGGCCTCTTCACCGTGACCGCCCAGGACCGGCAGGCCGCGGCCACCGGCACCACCGGCACCACCGGTAGCGACCCGTCGATGCGGGCGCTGGGCTACGGCGGCCTCGGCACCGGTACGGCGCTGCTGCTCGGGCTGGGCGGCTGGACGCTGTGGGCCCGGCGCAGTCGGACGCGGGCCGGCGCCCGGTAGTCGACGGTGTGACGGTGTGACGGAGCGGTACCGGCGGGCTGGGCGCCGGGTGGTCTGGTCTGGCCGCTGTGGGCCCGGCCGGGTCCAGGCGTGGGCCGGTGCCCGGTGGTGCCCGGTGGAGTCAGGCGCGGGCCAGTGCCCAGAAGCCGACGGCGTAGCAGAGCAGTGCCAGCAGCAGTACCGGGACCGCGATCGTGGCCGGGGGGCCGGGGCGGGGACGGGTACCGGCGCGGTGGCCGGGGGGAGGGGTGCGAGGGTCGCGGGCGGTGTAGCCGGCGGTCTGCGGGGTCGCGGTGGGCCGGGGTGGGCGTGGGGGCGGGAGGTGGAAGCTGCCCGTGTCGGACATCGAGGGGGGTGTGGCGGGGGCTGTGGGGAGCGGGGCGTCGGTCGTGGTGCCGCTGGTGTCCGGGGCGTCGGGGGACCGGTGTTCCCAGCGGGCGTTCACCGCGGCCGCCGGCTTGTGCGGGCCTTCGGGGCCGAAGCCGGGGGGCAGGGGGCCGAGCTGGTCGAAGATCTCTATCGGCTCGTCGTCCGGTCCGGTGTCCGGCAGGAGCTCCCGGGCCGCGGCGAGTGCCTTGCGCGCGCCCGAGGCCGTGCGGAAACGGGCCGCGGGATCGGGCTGGAGCATGGTGGCGATCACCTGCCACAGCGGCTCGGGCACCCGCGCGGGCGCACCCGGCGTCCCGTACTCCAGGAAGTACCGGACGATCTCCTTGCCGTCCGGCTTGGCCCCCTCCAGCAGGTACAGGGCGACCAGTCCCACGGCGAACAGGTCACCGGGGAAGTCGGGTTCGGCCCCCAGCAGTTGCTCGGGCGCCAGATAACCCGGCGTGCCGACCACGAGGTCGGTCTCGGTCAGCCGGGGTTCCCCGAACCGCATGGCGATGCCGAAGTCGGACAGCCGCAGCCTCGGCCGGCCGGTGCCGGTGGCCTCCAGCAGGATGTTGGCGGGCTTGATGTCCCGGTGCACGACTCCCTCGGTGTGCACGGCGCCCAGGCCGGACAGCAGCTGGTCCAGCAGGGTGCAGACGAACACCGGCGGGAGGGGACCGTAGTCGTTGATCAGATGGACCAGGGAGCCGCCGGACACCAGGTCCATGGTGAACAGGACCTGGTCGTCGTCGGCCGCCCAGCTGGCCGGCGCCAGCACATGCGGATGGTCGATGCGCAGGGCCTGCTCGCGCACGAAGCGCAGCAGGGTGTGGGCGTCGCGCTGCTGGAGCACCTTGGCGGCGACATAGCGCCGTCTGCGGTGGTCCCAGGCGCGCCAGACTGCGCCCACCCCGCCACGCCCGATCGGGTCGGCCAGCTCGTACCGGCCCGCGAAGACCTCACCCATGACCGTGCGGCTCCTCCCCCTGGTGCGCTGCCGCGGCCGGGTGGCCGGGCCCGGTGCCTGACCCCCTCCGGACCGGGCCGGGGGTCAGCTCTGGTGGGCCTGGTAGTGCGCGACCGCGTCGGCGGTGCGGCCCGCGCCGTAGACCCGGAGGAACTCTGCCAGTTCGGGGTGGGCCGGGGCGAGGGTGTCCGCGGCGTCGATGATGTCCCCGGCGGCGGCGACGGAGCGCAGCAGTGACTGGATCTCGCGCACGACCCGCTTGACCGTGGGCGCACCCGAACTGCTCGTCGTCTGCGTGGTGTTGCTCAGCACCGAGCCCCCCTGGGACTTCTTGATCTCGTCCATGCGGTCGCTCGCCTCGGCCGCGCTCACACTGCCGTCCGCGACCTGCGCGGCCAGCTCCTGCAGCAGCTGCACCCGCTGGACCACCGCGGGATTGCCGATCTTGGCGCGCTGGCCGCTCATCAGCTGCGACAGCATCGGGGCGGACAGCCCCAGTGCGGCGGCGAGCCGGGCCTGATTGAGCCCGAGATCGTCGATGAGCTTACGGAAGAGCGCCCCCAGCGGCTCCCCGTACCAGTTCCGCTGGAGGTCCCGCGCTCTCGCGGTGGCTTCCTGCTGTGCGGCGTCCATTGCGTCTCCCCATCGCTTCCCCAGAAACCCGGGTTCGCTGTAGCGAACCATGCCGAGCATCCTACGGAGCGTGGTGATTCACAGGGACCCCCAATCTTTTTGCGGGATACGGGGGGTGAACCGGTACTCTGGTCTGCGACGCCCGCCAGGAGCCCGTTCTCCCGTCGGCCGTTCCCTCACGGGGCCTTAGCTCAGTTGGTAGAGCGCTGTCTTTGCATGGCAGATGTCAGGGGTTCGACTCCCCTAGGCTCCACTCGTTCATACCTCTCTGACCTGCGAAAAAGCGGGCAGCAGTGAGGGTCGCGTCAAGCCGGTGCCGGTCCGGCTCGGTGGTCGCGTCGGCCGGGCGGTGGTCATCTGAGGGTGATCTCAGCGGTGAGTCCACCGCGCGGGTCGGCGGTCAGGACCAGGTCTGTTCTGTGGGCCGCGGCGATGCTCGCGGCAAGCGCCAGGCCGAGCCCGCGGCCGCGCGGATCGCTGATGGTTCTCCCGGCGCCGCGGTAGAAGGGCTCGGTCAGCAACGGCATCACGTCGGACGGGATGACCCGCCCGGTGTTGCTGACCCGGAGGGTGATCGTGGCGTGGCCCGCCCTGGCGGTCACCGTCACCGTGCCGCCGGGAATGTTGTGACGCACGGCGTTCTGCACGAGATTGAGGACGAGCTGACGCAGCAGCACGGGGTCGGCGGTCACCATGTGCGAGGGAACGTGCGTCTTGAGGCGCACTGTTGCCTGTGCCGCCTCGGCACGGACATCCGCCATCACTTCGCCGACCATGGGCGCCAGGTCGAACCGCTGGGCGTTGATGTGGCCCTGTTCGGCATCCGCGAGGTCGAGGAGCGCGTCGACGGTATCGATGCTCCGCCGGTTCACCGTACGCAGTTTGGTCGCCAGGGCCCGCACGTCGTGGGCGTCCGGGTCCGCGATGGCGACATCGAGGACGGCCTGCATGGTGGCGAGCGGGGTCCGCAGCTCGTGCGAGGCGTTGGCCGCGAACCGCTGGTGGGCGTGGAAAGCCCGCTCCAGTCGGGCGAGCATGCCGTCGAGGGTGTCCGAGAGGTCTTTCAGCTCGTCCTGCGGCCCCCGCAGTGCGATGCGCTGGTCCAAGCGCCCAGCGCTGGTTCTCCGGGCGGTGGCGGTGATCTGCTGGAGGGATCTCAGCACCCTGCCGGTGGCCAGCCAGCCCACGCCCGCGGCCAGGACCACGTGCACCACCAGCGCACAACCGGAGACGATCAGCAGCGTGGTCAGCAGGTCGACCTTCGAGTCGACCACCAGTTCGGAGGGGAGGAGTGGGTCCGTCCCCGGGGGAACATCGGCGGGAAACGACGGCTCGGCAGGGGCGGTCGTTCCTGAGTCCCTGAAGCCGTATGAGGGGAAGTGGCTCATGAACAAGTAGATGGCCGCGATCATCGCCAGGGCGAGACCGGTGAGGGAAAGCACATATGTCAGGGTCAGCCGGGCGTGGATGGTGCGCCGGAAACGAAGAGACCGAGGGCGCACCTCCGCCGCGCGATTCATTCGGCTGCTCCGGCAAGGTAGTAGCCGGCACCTGTGACGGTGTGGATGAGCGCGGGTTTCCCTAGCTTGGCCCGCAGCGTGGAGATGGTGATGCGCACGGCGTTGGTGAAAGGGTCGGCGTGGGAGTCCCAGGCCTTTTCGAGGAGGATCTCAGCACTGATGACACCGCCACGATCACGCATCAGGAGTTCCAGCACGGCGAACTCCTTCGGCGTGAGCCTCACCAGCCGGCCGTCACGGTAGACCTCGCGGCGGAAGGGGTCGAGTCGCAGCCCGGCGAACGCGAGTTGCGGTGGCTGCGCGGTGGGATTACGTCGGTTGATGGCACGTAGCCGGGCCACGAGCTCGGGGAACTCGAACGGCTTGGTCAGATAGTCGTCGGCGCCCAGCTCCAGACCGGTCACCCGCTCGTCCAGACGGCGGGCCGCGGTCAGCATCAGGACACGGCAGCTCGGGTACCGTTCGACGGTCAGCCGGCACAACTCGTCGCCGTGCATGCCAGGAAGATCGCGATCAAGCACCACGGCGTCGTACTCCGTGAACGCCATCTGCTCCAGGGCCGCTTCGCCACTGTGGACGACGTCCACCGCCATGGCCTCCCGGCGCAGCCCGCTCTGCACCGCCTCGGCGAGTATGACCTCGTCCTCCACCACCAGTACCCGCACGGGACACCTCCACATTCACCGGTCTCGAGTGGCCGCCCCACGTCCAGCCGGGGGACCGCGTCGGATCGGTCGTCAAGTCCCAGCCGGGCCGCAGGGGCGTCCGGTCTTCGCCGCGGGGGCCGGCCCCCGACGGCTGTCACCGGCCGACAGCCGCTCGATCGTGAGAGCTTCCGCTCGCCGTGGCTGTCGACAACAGGACCGAGGCATCGGGATCATCGCCGACCCAATCAACTCGCACCTATGCGCGGCGTCTTGTGAATGCCATATGGACTCCACAGGCTTCGCGTTCCCGGTCGAAGAGTGACATCTCCCTCATGACACTCGGTCCGGACTCGCGGCAGTCGCGACCCTCGCCTGAAGCCGGCGGGCGGACCTGAGATGCCCGACAGTCCACATGAGGCGCACCGTGTCGTCGGTGGCGCGGGAGTCGCTCCCGCCGAGTTCACGCCCGACCGACGCCACCAGAGCTTCGGCATCCCATGGAGAGTCCGCGAGCGGGCCCGGTACGTCACCTTCTCCGTCAAGGGCCCCGCTGAAATCCATGGACCAGTCGGTGATCCGGTTCGAGTGCGTGAGGAGAAGGCGTCGGGGCTGGTCGTTCCCCCGCGAAACGCGCTGTGGGGCGTGCTCCCGGAGTCCGGTGACCGCGTGTCCTGTCTTCAAGGTCCCTCTCTTCCGATGACTCCCGCAGCCTTCCGGTGGAGTCGGTACGCGGTGCCCTGCGCCCTGTGTGTCTGTCTAGGGGCGGGTCGAGGTG
This sequence comes from Streptomyces sp. NPDC058459, assembly GCF_042721685.1. NCBI lineage: Bacteria > Bacillati > Actinomycetota > Actinomycetes > Kitasatosporales > Streptomycetaceae > Streptomyces > Streptomyces sp. NPDC058459. The sequence goes on from NZ_JBHXLV010000050.1 coordinate 15,413, forward strand.
TCGAGAATCCGCGTCCCGTAGGGATTGTCGACAGCGATGAGCCAGTCGCCGTTCGGCTGCTTCCTCAACAGGTCGGAAGTGCGGCCGACGACGGTTCCCGAGTCGAGTTCGAGACGCCACTCGGAATGATGAAGAGCGACCTGCTCATGCGACACGACACCCCGGTCCCCGAAGATCAGGGGAATCCTGGAGGTCGCCTCGACAAAGGCACGGACGGCCTCCGGGCCCGACGCCCGCGTGCCGTCGGCGTCCGTCACCACGACGGCGTCCGGTTCGTAGCAGGAGACAGCCCTGCCGGTGTCCCCTTCGCTTCGCGCGGCGAGGAGAGACCTCATCGTGGCCAGGGGAGTCGACAGGTCAAGACGCTCGTCTCGCGTGGTCAGAGGCTCAGCCGCCTCGGGAAACGCGTCGCCGTACATCGGCAGGCCGCTGCGGGACGTCTCCGCGGTCGCCTCGTCCTGGATCACGTCCCAGTGTTCCTCGAAGACCCCGTCCTTCAGCCGCAGGAAGTCGACGGCGATCCATGCCGCCGGCAGCCCGTGCCCGGAGAACCGGCCGCGAACGACGACCGTGTCGCCGTCGGCCATGACGACATCGACTTCGTGACGAAGCTCGTCGGGAAGTGACCGCACCAGGTCGAAAAGACCTTCACGGCCGGCGGGAATATGAGCGCTGTGCTGAATGTAGTTCGGCGACCAGTAGCGCTCCGCTTCCTGGTAGTCGCGCTTGTTGAACAGAAGGTCGAAAGCCTTCAGTACGATTTCTTTGTTGCTTTCCTCGTTGGACAGAGGCATTACTCACACTCTTTCGATCCACGGACCGCTTGTCCCTGAGACCGCACCGGCGGACAACTACAGAGACAAGCGTCAGGCGTGCCGCGGCAGGCAGCCACGTACGGGGTGATCATGACCGTCGGATCTGTCCCACGACGCGAGTTCGCACCTACGGGAACGTTCTGCGGCCTTGAAGGGCAGCGAGGGCGGCCGTCGTACACCGACGGTCTCCGCAGCCGGACAGCGTCATGCAAGAGGTTGGTAGTCCGGATGCATGGTGTGCAACAGGCCGGTCGGCGGGCGGAGCCATAGTGCAGCCAAATCAGCCCGTAGGGGTGGGCATCCGAGGGGTTCGGCCGAGGTGAAGCACCCGTCAGGACTCTCAACTACCGCTCTGAAAACTGGTGTTGACGTACATCCATCCCGCAGGGCTCATCGGCTCGACTTGTCATCGTGCCCGTTATGTACCGATTGACAACGCGGGGGTCGTCTCTTCAAGATCCTCAACTGTTCAGCAGGGGACGTCATCGACCCGCCTCCCGACACGGCGCTCTCTCTGACTTCGGAGAGAAAGCACCGCCTGTCATGCGGGAGAGCGGCGAGACCCCGACCGAACGGTTGGGAAGAGCTATTCCAGAAAGGAAGGAAACGCGATGTCAGAATCTCGGACTCCGACAGTCGTACTCGTGCACGGAGCTTTCGCGGACGCTTCGGGCTACGCGAATATCATTCGCGAACTCGAGTCCTCCGGTGTGACGGCCCTGGCCCCGGCCAACCCGCTGCGGAGCCTCACCCTGGACGCGGAGTACCTGGCGGCATTCGTCTCCGCCATCGACGGACCGGTACTGCTCGTGGGCCACTCCTACGGCGGAGCGGTCATCAGTCACGCCTCGACGCGCCTGCCCAACGTCGTGGGACTCGTCTTCCTCGCGGCGTTCGGACTCGACGCCGGTGAGAGCTGCATCACGCTGGGCCAGCGGTTCCCGGAGACGAAGCAGAACCTGTACGCGCTTCCGACTCCCTACCCGGTCGGCGCCGGGACCACGGAAGGTCCCGAACTCGCCATCGACAGGGAGCACTTCCGCGAGGCGTTCTGCGCCGACGTCCCCGTGGACGTGGCCGATGTCATGGCCGCGACCCAGCGGAACGTAGCGGTGGCCGCCCTGTCCGAGGGCTGCGGAGAGCCGGGGTGGAAGGTGCACCCCTCGTGGTACCTGGTGGCCACCGACGACCAGATGATCCACCCCGACGCTCAGCGCTTCATGGCCGACCGCATGAAGGCGACCACCGCCGCCGTGGAGGGGTCGCATGTCGCGTTCATCGCGAGGCCCACGGCCACGGCGGACTTCATCAGGTCCGCCGTCGCGTCCTTCTGACGCGCAGAAGAGCGGAAGTCCGCATTCGGCTTTCCGATCCAGACGAACTGGACAAGGAGTCAGTGGAATGAAGAAGTTCAAGAATTCGCGCATGGGTATATGGGGAACCGCGGCCGCCGGCGGGACCGCTCTCGCCATCGCGCTGAGCGGAACCGCCTTCGGTGTCTCCGCGCACGCCCGGCCCACCGCGCACAGCATCAGCAGTGGTCCCAAGCCGACCGTGGTCCTGGTGCACGGAGCGTTCGCGGACGCGTCGGGCTGGAACGGGGTGATCCAGCGCCTGGAGAGGCAGGGGTACAAGGTCGTCGCCCCTGCCGATCCCCTCCGCGGACTCGCCAGCGACTCGTCCTACATCAAGAGTTTCCTCAAGACCATCGACGGCCCGATCGTGCTGGCGGGCCACTCGTACGGCGGAGCCGTCATCAGCCAGGCCGCCGCGGACAACCCGAACGTGAAGGCGCTCGTCTATGTCTCGGCCTTCATGCCCCAGGAGAACGAATCCCTCGCGGAACTCGGGGACAAGTTCCAGGGTGCCGAACTGAACACGGCGCTTGACCCCAGGCCGTACGAAGCCGGCGCGGTGAGCGGGACGGACCTGTACATCAAGCAGGACAAGTTCCACGCGGTCTTCGCGGCCGACCTCCCGCGCGCCCGGACGAATCTCATGTTCGCCGGCCAACGGCCCATCGAGGCCGATTCCTTCAACGAGAAGGCGACGAAGGCGGCCTGGCACACCACTCCCTCGTGGGCCATCGTGGCCAGGCAGGACAAGGCCATCGCCCCCGACCTGGAGCGGTTCGAGGCCAAGCGTGCGCACTCGCACACGATCGAGATCAACTCGTCCCACGCGGCCATGACCTCGCACCCGGACGTGGTGGCCGACGTGCTGACCGAAGCGGCTCGCTCTGTCGGCTAGGCCGTACCACGACCCGCGCGCTTCGCCCATCCGGCCGGAGAGCCTCCCCCCTCCCGGTGGGCGGGGAAGCAGCCGCAGCGGCTGCCGGTGCGGCACCTCCCGGCGATGCGACCCCACGCGGATGGAGCCGGGCACATTCTCCGGAGGCCGGGACGGACACCGGCCTCCGGAGGCGGCAAGAGCCTGCCGACATCCCAGCTGATCTCGTCACCCAGGCCGGAAATGCCGCTCGGAGAGTCCGTCGGCGACATCAGTGAGAGTTCCAGGAGGAAAAATGAGCAGCCAGATCAAGCCGCAGTTCAGAACCATCGACGGCCTCTCGATCCGCTACGCGGAAGGCGCGAGGACCGATGGCCCGGACGCCCTGCTGCTGGCCCCCTGGCCGGAGAGCGTCTTCGCCTTCGACCAGGCGTGGGATCGCCTCTCCAGGAGCGCGCGTCTCGTGGCGGTCGATCTTCCCGGTTTCGGGAAGTCGGAGCGCAACGAAGCGCTGATGAACTCGAAGTCCATGGGCGATTTCATCATCAAGATCGCGGATGCCTTCGGTCTCGAGAAGCCGCACGTCGTCGCCCCCGACGTCGGCACCTCGGCGGTCCTCTTCGCCGCGGCGGCTCGGCCGGACCGTTTCAGCAGCCTGCTGGTCGGCAGCGGAGCCACCGTGGTGCCGATCCAGCTGGGTGGCGCCCTCCGGGAGTGGGTGCTGACCACTGATCTGGAGCCCTACCGTCAGCTGGACGGAGGGGACGTGGTCAAGATGGTCCTGACCACCATCAAGGGCTTCACCCCCGCCGACGAGATCCGCACGGACTACATCGAGTCCTTCCAGGGCGACCGCTTTCTGAAGTCGATGACCTATGTCCGCAACTACCCCGAGCAGTTGACGGCGCTGGCCGAACTGCTTCCCGGAATCCAGGTACCCGTGTGCGTCGTGGCCGGCGCTGCCGACAACGCCGTACCGGTCGTCAACAACGAGTTCCTGCACGCGCGTCTCCCGCACAGCTCCCTGCACCTCATCGAGGGGGCGGGGCACTTCTGCTGGGAGGAACAGCCCGACGCGTACGCCTCCCTCGTGACGGACTGGTGGAAGTCCGGCCACACGTCCGTGTGAACCACGGTTCCGGCCCGTCCCGCCCCGGGGGTCGCGAATGATCCGTGACCGCGAGAGTTTCGAGAGAGAAGACCGACATGACGGATCGCACGCTCACGCATTCCGTGTTCACCGCGGCCATGAACGCACCGATCGAAAAAATCGACATCGGTGACTGGCTGCTCCATCTTCCCTGCGCCGAATACGAGCGCTGTGCTCCTCCTGATCACATCGCCGCCGGAGCGTCGACCACAGACGACGGGACGCCGATGTCCATCAACGTGGAAATGATCGGTGACAGTGTCATCGTGCAGAAGTACGTGGGCGAGCACATTTCACCTACATACTGTCGAATAGTGTCCGAATCGGACGTCTTCACGCCACACGGACGGACCACCATCAAGGTGATCTGGGAGCTGAGCGCAACCCGCGTGGACGACCAGAGTTCCGAGTACAAGAACGTCGTGACCTCCGCGCCGACCGATCACTTCCTCGACTTCGTGGAGAAAGGCGGTCTCACCTTCGAGCAGGCCGCGGCGGACCGGCAGGCCGCCACCAGTGAACACTGCAGCCGTGAAACCCCTCTCTACGCCACGAGCATCGAAAAGCACGCGCTGAGCAGGTGACAGCCCGCTGGAACGGTGTCGACCCGGCTCCCACCTCCCCACCCCCGGTGGATGCGCGTCCGCCGGGGGTGAGGCCGGGACCCACCAGGACCCGGCGTACGAATCAGGAAGGAAATAATGGAGCGCACCGTCAAGTATCTGGATGTCGAGACCTCGACCGTCGAGGGAGCGAACGGAGTCAGCTACGCCTACAGGCGTCTGGGCCCGCGCACCGGACGTCCGCTCCTTCTTCTTCAGCACTTCCGGGGAAACCTCGACAACTGGGACCCGGACCTGGTCGACGCGCTGGCCGTGTCGCGGGATGTCATCGCCTTCGACAACGCGGGCGTGGCAGCGTCCACAGGTGTCACTCCCACCACGTTCGGGCAGATGGCCGGCGACGCGATCGTCTTCGTGGAAGCGCTCGAACTGGACACGATCGATCTGCTGGGCTTCTCCATAGGCAGTTTCATCGCGCAGGAGATGGCACTCACCCGGCCGTCCCTGGTGGCGAAGATCGTGCTCGCGTCCACCGCGCCCCAGGGCGCGCCCGGCATGCACGGCTGGGCACCGGACATCATCGGGGCGATCGGCGAGCCGACCACCGAGCCCGAGGGCTATCTGCACGCGTTCTTCACCGACTCCACGGCCGGCAGGTCGGCCGGTCAGCAGGTCCTCGGCAGGATCTACGCCCGGAGCGAGGGCCGCGACGAACCGACCACCTGGCAGACGCGCAACGCCCAGTACGACGCGGTGATGAAGTGGGGCACGCCCGACTTCGGAATGCTCCAGCGACTGACCACGATCAGACAACCGGTCCTCATCGCCAACGGTGACGACGACCGGATGATCCTGCCGTGGTACTCGCACCTCACGGCCAGCCTGATCCCCGACTCCGTCGTGAAGCTGTACCCGGACGCCGCGCACGGCTTCCTGTACCAGCACGCGTCCGCCTTCGCGGCTGACGTGCACGAGTTCCTGGGGGAGAGCCAGAACCCCGAGTAGCGGGTGATACACGTTCGTGCAGGCTTGTACGACCGTTGGGACAATGGAAAGCCCGGCACGTGGCACTCGGACTAAACTGAATACGTGGTGCGAGAAGGTTTTCGCCCTCCTCCGAGCCGGCTGCAGCCGCGTTCCACGTACCATCGATTCCGGGTGAAAATGCCCTACAGAAAGGAGAAGTCGTTGACTCGGCAAGATAACCATGGCCTCGGCGACCAGGCGCCTTTCGGGTCCGCATACATCACCTCGGACGGGCTGACGGTACACACCGCCCGGAACTCCCGGACCGATGGTCCTCTCGTTCTTCTCCTTAACGTTCGTCCGCAGCTACCTGTCGAGTCTGGAACAGCTCAACCGGGGCCTGCCGTCCAGTCAGGTTCCGGTCCGGATCATCGTAGGCAAGAACGACTCGTTCATCCACCAGCTATGGGAGGAACGTTTCCACGAGTACGGGACTGTCTCTAAGAAATGGATTCGGAGTGGATTCCGGTCCCTCCAGCACGGATGAACCACTGTTGCGGGACTCTGTAGAGAAAAGACCGCTGAGCGCGGCGGACCTCTCCCTGCGCGGAATATTGGGGGACGGCTGATGAACTCCTACAGTGCACGGAAATCGGTGAGAACCGTGGTGTACGCAGAAGACCGTCTTACCGGAGAGGGCGCAGTCGCCGCCCTGGCGAGCAATGCGCAGATAGAACTCCTCCCGGCGGCGGAGGTCCGCCGCGCCGACATGTTCCTGGTCATTGCGCGAGAAGTCTCGGAGAAGACGCTGTGCGGGATCGAGGAAAGTGTCGCCAAGAATCCGGCACTGCAGACGATCATTGTCGCCGATGTGATGAGTGAGCCACGGCTCATCAGGGCAGTGGCTCTTGGGGTGGTGTCCATTCTCATCAGGAAAGAGGTGGACTATCCGCGTATCGCGGATTCCGTAGTCGCCGCAATCTCCGGTGAAGCGGAAATCCCCCCCGAAATGCTGGGGAAACTCGTACGGCACATGCGCAGAGTCGAGAGCGTGCGCCCGAGCGGTGGCGGTCTTGGCCTTACCGCGCGCGATCTGCGTGTCCTCGCCCTTCTGGCCGACGGCCTCGACACGACGCAAATCGCTCAGCAGCTCAACTACTCCGAGCGAACCATCAAGGGCATCATCCACGAAACCATACAGGTTCTGGGAGTCGGGAATCGAACCCATGCAGTGGCATACGCTCTGCGAGCGGGTTTGCTCTGATGGGTACGAGGGATACTTCTTATCGCTCGGCATCGCTTCGCGCTGGTGAGTGACGGGCTCTTGATCACCACGTGCACGCGAGCTGCTGTCGGTCCGCCCACGCGACGCCGGCGCTCCCGGCGAGGGAATCCCTGCGCGGGAGACGGGTGCGCGCTCGCCGACATCGCAGGGCCCTGGACCCACCGCCTGGCGCTCGCATCGCTCTGAACCCGGCACCGGGACCACGACGGCGTACCTGTCTGGGCATCTGGCGTTCGTCGTACCGCGAGTCCGCCGGCCGTCGGCCGCCGGGTACGGGGACCCGGCTCGCGGGCACCCGTATCCGGCGGTTCGACGCGGCTGCGGAGCCCCCTGGAGACGCGGGGCCGAGCGGACTACTCCCTACCGAGCAGTTCCCGGACGTGCTGGACGATCTCCTCGTTGGTGAAGGCATGACCACCGATGCCCCAGCCTCCATCGACGGCCTCGCTCAGCGTGACCCACGTACGCTCCGCGACAGAGGTGTCCACGGATGCCTCGGCGACCAGTTCGGTGATTTCCCCGACGAGGCCGATCTGCTGCTCCCGGTTCAGTGCGGCGGCATTCGTCATCACATTGACACGTACGTGGTCCGCACCCCCGCCGGCGGTGGAGAAGGCGTCCTCGTCCAGTTCGTGAATGAACGCGGCGGTGTTGTCGGAAAAGAACGGGATGACGGGAACTTTCTCCCAACGCATGACCGCCTGGGCCAGATCCCGTGCCAGTCCCTGGCGATCCGTGATAAATCCCTTACGGCAGTACACGTCGATCATAGGCATGTTGGATTTCCTCCCCACAGGTCGGAAGCCGTGACGACTTCCGACACATTTATTTTCTGTTACTCGCGTCCAGCCGAAACCCCTCATTGAGCGGTCGGCGTGGTCGCTCTCTTCTGCTCGTGGGCCAGTGCGCGGTGTACAGCACGCACAGCGCCCCCCTTCACCGGCCGCCGCAGCGACGCATTTCATCGAGCCGAAGCGTACGTCGCCCACGGCAAAGATCTTCGGAAAGCTGGTCTCGAAAGGGAGCGGCTGGCGTCCTTGATTTTTCCAGACGGATCCCGCATATTTTCATCCGAAAGATAACCTATGTCGGACGGCCCTACGAGATTCATGAGCCAGGTTTCCCGCGCCGTCCCAGGAGACCACGACGAACTGCGGTGGGCGCTCCGCTTCGCCATCCGCCACACCTTCGGCCTGTTCGGCTGTGTTCCGGTGTGTGAGGTGGAGCCGTCACCGATGAGGCGAACGGATGTGGTGCTGTGGTGAACGGGCGTGTCACGGACGGTTCGCGAGTCGCTATGCCTTTCGGGTCCGGTCAATCTCTGGCTCACGAGAAGGCTTCCGCCGGCAACTCCCGCCGACCCCAGGCCCAGAGCCGTACGCCGTGCCACGTTGCGCTCGTTCGCGCTCTTCCTGTGAGCGTTTTGCTTGCTCACCAAAATTCCTGCTGGAGACGTTTTCGCGAGAGCTTTTCCAGCTCGACACCACCATACTGACACGCATGTTCTCTACAGCAGTCCTGTCCTGATCCCGACCGCCACGGCATGCGTTCGGTTGCTTGCGCCGAGTTTTCGAATGATATTCCGGCTCACTCCCTTGATTGTCCGTTGAGAGCAGCAGAATCGTTTGGCGACCAGGGCGGTGTCACTTCCGTCGGCAAAGAGACGTAGTACGGCTTTTTCTCGCTCAGTCAGGGTGGCAGGGCGCTGGGGCGGAGAGTTCCCGTCGGTGCGAGTCGATACGTCCACGGACGCAGAGAGAATCCGCTCATTTCCCGGCTGAGCCAGTCTGATGGCTTGGACAACATCCTCGTAGGAAAAGTGTTCGCGCCAGGAGATATTTGATACCTCGTAGTCCTTCAAACGGTGCAGGTCGTCCTCGCTCGACGACGCAGTTATCAGAACGGAGCGAACTTTCGGTTCCGACTTTCCGTATCGCTCGACAAGACGGATCAAGCTTTCCGAGATTTCATGCACGATGGCGAGAAAGACGTGCCTGTCGGTTGTATGGTCCATCGGGAGGACGCGTAGGTCGCTGTACTGCGAGAGCGCCGAGATGGCTCCGTCTCGCATGAGAGTTTCTTCGGTGTACAGAGAGACCCGGATCTGTGTGACCTCTCTCATTGCTCACCCCTCGTACGTACCGAGTCACGGGAGCGGATGTTCGCTCGTGCTTTTTGAAGCACGACTCTCGGCGATCACAGAAGATGACATGGAGTGGTTTCCTCATGATGCCGAGGCGGTGCGGGCAAGCGTGTTTGGCGCGGATCTATTTGTGTCGGTTGATCTTCCGCCATGCGTGTCCAGGCAGCAAGGACGCGCTTATGACGATCTCGGCCACCGGCACAGGGCCTGTAGGGCCCGCCGGGGCCTCGGGCTCTGGTCGTGGCGTTCGCGGTGCGGAGGGCGGATCGTGCTCTGTGATTGAGCGTGGGCAGAACAGCCCGAGGGAGGCGCGGGCGGTGGGAGGGGACCGCCCGCGGCTCGGGTCCTGAACGCGGAGCATCGTCGAGTGTGGCCTGCGCTTCGCCCTGGGCGGCTGCGGACGCCGGCTACGGGGAGTACGCCGCCTCACGGGCCCTCCGAGCGTGGCCAGCATTTCGAGCGCCGGCCGCGCCCGAGTCCGACCCGGTCAACGACAACGTCCGGGTGAGCCTTCCCCGGACCCGGGCACCGCCGGCCACAACCTTTCGGCCCCCCGTGGTGAGTCCGCTGCTACCCCAGAGGCCCACCGGAGCAGAGTCGGCGCTCCGGTGCGTCGGTCGGAGAGTCTGCGATCACCTCGGCGGCCGCGGCGCGGTCGTACCCGGGCCGGTGCTGTCCTCGGGGGCCGGGCCTGCTACGGCCGGCGCGTCCTCCTCCAGTTCGATCGCCGCCGGACTGCCGGGGATCGCGGCAGCTTCCGTGTCACCGGGTTCGGTGCCTTGGACCCCCGGAGCGGTGCCAGCTGGCGCGGTCGGCGTGCTACCGCCGTCCGTCTCGGGCACCAGCACGTCCGTACCTATCACGATCGTCGAGGGGTCCAGCTTGGGGTCACCCGGCGCAACGTCAGCAGGCTGGGCGGATTCCGCGGATGACGCGTAGGCCAGACCGCCGCCTCCAGCGCCCATCGCGACGAGCACCGCCACCGTTATGCTGACCGTCCTGCGAGACAGCTTCATCATTTCTCACTCCTGCAGATCCAACTGCCGAGAAACGCGGTGCTTCCCGGGGGCCGCCGTCCCGGCGACGACACCCAGCAAAGCGACCACCGCCTATGGCCGATGTCTCGCGAATTCCATACACGTTCCACACACGCCAGGTCCGTCCAGTTGCTCTGGCACCTGGTCGGTGATTGCATGTGGAAAGAAGCTCACGCGTCGAAGCGAGCGCCATCCCCGTCGGCCGGGTGCGGCGGCGGAGCGGGCTGGCGTTCGAGAGGCCTCCGAGACCTTGTTCAACGAGCGCGACTGTGCTGCCGCCGAGCAGTTCCGGTCTCCCGAGTACATTCAGCACAGCGCGCACATCGCGCCCGGCCGATACGGTCTGTTCGATCTGGTCAGATCCGCGTCCGAGGAACTGCGCCGTAAAGTGAACCTCCTCCTGGCCTCCTCGTGGCCGAAGGAGACGCCGTGATAGTGCGTGGACGCTTCTCCGGCAACGATCGGCCGGATGCCTGGATCGCGGCCGGCTTGATCCGCATGCAGAACGGTGCCCTGGCCGAGCGCTGGGACACCATTAGGGAAGCAGTGTCCGAAGCCGACTCCGTGAGCCGCCTTCCCATGTACGGAGGCAGCTTCCCCGAGGAGCGCTGAAGCCGAAGCGGGCGCTGCCGGTTCGTCCGTACCAGAGCGCGGGCTCTCGCCGGCAACGATGCCTGTTCTCGCCGGGCCGTGAGCGAGTTGCTGCGTCCAAAAATCTCCGGGAAAGCCGGTGGTGGCGCGACCATGAAGAGCAGAAGAATCGTATTCGCCATCTTCCCCGGCTTTCAGATGGTCGATCTTGCCGGGCCTCACGAGATATTTGTTCAGTCCATACGGCTCGGTGCTCCTCTGAGTATCGAAACGGTGGCGGCATCCACTGATCCCGTCGAGTCAAGCAGCGGTCTGATCGTGCTCCCGAGCAAAACAATAGGAGAGATCGACGGGGACATAGACACGCTCATCGCTGTCGGGGGTGACGGAGTGTACGCGGTGTGTGAGGACAGAGAGTATGTGGACTGGTTCTCGCATGAGGCGAAGCGTTCCCGGCGTGTTGTCTCCGTCTGTAGCGGCGCGTTTCTGCTGGGTGCAGCCGGATGTCTGGACGGGAAAAGGGCAGTGACGCACTGGGCGTTCAGCTCTCTCCTCAAAGAGAAGTACCCCTCAGTCATAGTGGACCCTGATCCGATCTACATCAAAGACGGCAACGTCTGGACCTCGGCCGGCATCACAGCCGGAATGGATCTGGCGCTCGGCATGCTGGAAGAGGATTTCGGTGGGCACATCGCGAGAGCTGTGGCTCGCATCATGGTGATGTTTGTCCAACGTCCTGCGGCGCAGCCACAGTTCAGCGTGCAACTGGAAGCTCAAAAGCCTCACCGAGAACCGATCCGGGAGGCAGTCGAGTGGATCAGCCAGAATCCGACGGGTGACTTGAGCGTCCGCGCCATGGCGTCCAGGGCCGCAATGAGTGACAGGAATTTCACTCGCGTGTTCCGCGCCGAAACGGGCCTCACTCCGGCGAAATACGTCGAGTTGACTCGCGTCGAGGCCGCGAAGAGCATACTGGCCAGCACCACGGTCACGGTGGACGAAGTGGCGAGATCCTGTGGCTTCAGTACAGCCGAGACCTTCCACAGGAGTTTCCGTAGAATTTCTGGGACGACTCCTGGGGAATTTCGGAACGCGCATCGCCTCCCGCGTTTTCCCACGTGAACTGAGGCGCCATGCGCCCCATTGGTGGCACTGCGGGGGAGGGCCGGCGTGGGGACGTTTCATATGTCCATCTGCGCGGGCGGCGGCCTGGGTGTCGCCGCGGGTGGGCGCCAGTCTCCGACTCCTTGAATGGCGCATGCGAGTCGCAGCCGCGATGCATCTTGAGGGTAGGCCCACCGGTGGGTAGATCGAGTCGGGGCATCGGGATCGGGCAGAAGGCGGCGGGACGGAAAACCCAGGCTCCACACACAAAAACCCCCTCCGAGCTGCTGAAACGCAGTGCGGAGGGGGTTTGTTTCACGTGAAACAGCGTGCGGCGCCCGTGACTTGGGGAGCTACGTCACCGGTTCTCGTCGTCCTCGATGCCGTCCTCGGCCTGCTTCGCCTCAACCTCCGGGTCGAGTGCGGAGGCGCCGGTGCCGTCGACCGAGTGGAGGCGGGCCGCGTCGGGCATCTCTGTGGCGGCCGGCGGCTCGACCAGCCAGTCCGGGTTGGCCTGGCGGTCCCACCACTGCCATACGGCGTAGGCGCCGCCCGCGAGCAGGCTCGCCAGCGCCACGTACTTCAGGGCGCGACCCGTCCGGCCCCGGCGCTCATTGCGGCGGGCGAGCTTCTTGATCTCCTTGGCCGAGACATTGCCCCGCAGCGCGACGAAGGCGGCGGCGCTGCGCGCGGCGGCCTCGTCGTACACCGGGGTGGCGGCGGCCACGGCCTGCTCGATCACGGGGCGGGAGTATTCGGCCGCCTGCTTGGCGGCCTTGCGGGTCAGCTTGGCGGCGTCCTGCGCTGCCTGATCGACCTTCGGCGGCACGTGAGAGAGCGCCCGCTCCACTTGCGGGGCAAGCTTGGCGTCGTACTGCAGACGAGCCTGGTCGGCCGCCTGCGCGACCACGGGCGCCAGCCGCACACGTGCCTCTTGCGTGTAATGCGCGGCGCGCTCCTTGGCCGTGTCGGCGTAAGGCGCCACCACGTCCGCTGCGTGCAGCACGCTGTCCTTGGCCGAACCGGTCGCGGCGCGCACGCTGTCGATGCGGGTCACGGGAACCTCCTCCTCGGTGGCGTACGGTATGTCGACTGTCCACCCTGTTACGGATCATGCCTGCCCGTGTCCCACGCAGCATGCGTGGACGGGCATACGGGTGCCGATCTCTGTCGAAGTCAGGAGATTCCGGGCAACCGGCCCCGCCGACGACACTGCCACGTTTCCCCGTCGGGCGCTGTCCATTCCACGCCGAACTCGCCGTAGTCGGCCCGGCTCCGGGCCACCGGAGCATGCGAGGATCGGAGCGAACGGAAAGACAACGGAAGGCAGATCGTGGCCGAGCAGCTTTACGCCACCCTGAAGACCAACCATGGCGACATCAAGATCCGGCTGTTCCCGAACCACGCTCCGGCCACGGTCAAGAACTTCGTCGAGCTGGCCCAGGGCGAGCGCCGCTGGAAGCACCCGGGCACCGGAGTGGAGAGCACGGACCGGCTCTACGACGGCACCACCTTCCACCGGGTGATCAGCGGCTTCATGCTCCAGGGCGGCGACCCGCTCGGTACCGGTATCGGCGGCCCCGGCTATCAGTTCCCGGACGAGTTCCACCCGGACCTGTCCTTCAACAAGCCCTATCTGCTCGCGATGGCCAACGCCGGGCCGGGCACCAACGGCTCGCAGTTCTTCATCACGGTCTCCCCGACCACCTGGCTCAACCGCAAGCACACCATCTTCGGCGAGGTCGCCGACCCGGCGAGCCAGAAGGTCGTCGACGCCATCGCCGCCGTCCCCACCAGCCGCAACGACCGTCCGGTCGAGGACGTGGTCATCGAGTCCGTCGTGGTGGAGAAGACCGGAAGCTGACCGGGAGTCGGCCGGGAGTCGGCCGGGAGTCGGCCGGGAGCCGGATGCGGCGCCGGTGACTTCCGCCGGGGGAACCAAACGCCCCGCTCGTCCGTAAGGATGAGCGGGGGCGGTGCCGCGCTCCCGGCGTTCGCGGCGGACGACGCGAGGGACACGCGAGAGACAGGGGATCTCATGGACCAGGCCGCAGACGGCGCCCAGGGCGCCCGCGGCGTGCCCGGGTGCTACCGCCATCCGGACCGTGAGACCGGAGTCCGCTGCACCCGCTGCGACCGGCCGATCTGCCCCGCCTGCATGGTCGACGCCTCCGTCGGCTTCCAGTGCCCCGACTGCGTTCGCGGCGGCACCCCTGCCCCCGGCCCGAGCGGCACCGCACCCGCCGCGAGCGGGGACAACCGGCCGCGCACCCTGGCCGGTGGCACGCTCACCCGTGACCCCCGGCTGGTCACCAAGATCCTCATCGGGCTGAACCTGGCCGCCTTCCTGGTCAAGCTCTCCTTGGGCGATGTCTTCACCGACCAGCTCGACCTGATCGGCCGGGCCTACGTCCCCCACCTGGGCGGCGTGCAGGGCATCGCCGAGGGGCAGTACTACCGCCTGCTGACCTCTATGTTCCTGCACGGCGGCTATGTGCACATCCTGTTCAACATGCTCAGCCTGTGGTGGATCGGCGGCCCGCTGGAGGGCGCCCTCGGCCGTGCCCGCTACCTCACGCTGTACCTGGTCTGTGGCCTGGCCGGCGGTGCGCTGACCTATCTGCTGGCCGCGCCCAACCAGCCGTCGCTGGGCGCCTCCGGCGCGATCTTCGGCCTGTTCGGTGCCACTGCGGTCCTGATGCGCCGTCTCCGGTATGAGATGCGGCCGGTCATCGTGCTGTTGGTGGTCAACCTGATCATCACGTTCGGGGTGCCGGGCATCGCCTGGCAGGCGCACATCGGCGGACTGGTCGCCGGAGTCGTCGTGGGGTATGCGATGATCCACGCCCCGCGCGAGCGGCGGGCGTTGATCCAGTACGGCGGGTGTGCCCTGGTGCTGGTCGTGGTGGCCGTTCTCACCCTGGTGAGAACCCTCCAGCTCACCTGAGCCCGATCCGTTGTCCACAGTCTGTGCCCGATCTTGTGCATACCGTGCGGGAACAGCTGTGCCCCCTGTAGCTCGGATGAGAATCCGCAGGTCAGACAGGGGTCGCGGGGTGGAGAACCGGTCGTCGGATGGTGTTGTCGGCGTCAACCGGGGATGAGTTATCCACAGATCGTATTCCTTTTCCCCAGGGGGGTGTGGATACTTCGTTGGCCTGTGGATAACTCAGTGGAGGGCCGTGGGCAGAGGTCTCCGGTACCGGGCTCGGGGCCCGGTCACTTCCACTGGGTGGAGACGCCGAAGCCCGCGGCGATGAAGCCGAAGCCGACCACGATGTTCCAGTTGTCCAGGCTGTCGATCGGCAGCGAGCCGTCGGTCACGTAGAAAACTACGATCCACGCCAGGCCGATGAGGAACATGGCCAGCATGACGGGCGCGACCCAGGCGCTGTTGGTGAGCTTGATGGCCTGCGCCTGCTTGACGGGCGGCGGCGTGTAATCGGCCTTCTTGCGGATACGTGACTTCGGCACGAGGGTCTCTCCTGTCGATGCGCTGCGTGGCCGCGCAGGTGTCTGGGTCGGGGTCGGAGCAGCGTACAAGGGGACGGCAAGGGCGAACGGAGTGCTCCCCCGGGCGTCCGTTAGCGTAGTGCTTCCGCGGCGCCGAAGGAGATAAGGGTACGTTGAGCAATTCTGCCGACTCCCGGGGGACGGGAGCAATGGGTTCCGCTCCGGCCCGCCGCGCGCGCTTCAGGCCGGTACGGATTCTCACCGCCGGAGTCTTCGCCCTGGCCGGCCTCCTCTTCGTCACCAGCTTCAACACCGCCAGGGGCACCGACCTGCGCACCGACACCTCGCTGCTGAAACTGTCGGACCTCATCCAGGAGCGCAGCCGGAAGAACCAGGGTCTGGACGAGTCCAACGCCACACTGCGGCGCGGCGTCGAGTCGCTCGCCGAGGGCGACGACGGCAGCACCCGCGCCCAGGACCGGCGGCTCGGCGGGCTGGAGAAGAGCGCCGGCACCCGGCGGCTCACCGGCGAGGCGGTCACCGTCACGCTGAACGACGCCCCGCCGAACGCCACCGCGAAGCTGCCCGGCTACCCCGCGCCGCAGCCCGACTACCTCGTCATCCACCAGCAGGACCTCCAGGCGGTCGTCAACGCGCTGTGGCACGGCGGCGCCCAGGGCATCAAGGTCATGGACCAGCGGCTGATCTCCACCAGCGCGGTCCGCTGCGTCGGCAACACCCTGATCCTCCAGGGCCGCGTCTACTCGCCCCCGTACAGGATCACCGCCGTGGGCGACCCGGAGCGGCTGAAGCAGGCGCTCGCCGCGAGCAAGGCGATCCAGAACTACATGGTGTACGTCAATGTCTACGGCCTCGGCTGGGACGTCGCCGACGACGGCACCGTGACCCTGCCCGGTTACACCGGCACCGTGGACCTGCACTACGCGACGCCCGTGAAGTAGGCGCCCGTGAAGTAGGCGCCCGTGAGGCGGCCGGGCCTCACCCGCCGACCGCGTGTTCGCGGGGTGAAACACCTCCGCTCGTCATTGAGGTGATCGGCGCCCGGCCCCGTACCTCCGGGTGTGCTCCGGACCGGCCGCCGGCGGACCCGTCGCCGTTAGTCTGGTGCCGTACGGCGTGACTCAGGGGCCGTGGAGGAACGGAAGGGACGGCATGTACGGCTGGATCTGGCGGCATCTGCCGGGCAACGCGCTGGTGAGGGCACTGATCTCGCTGCTGCTTGTCGTGGCCGCGGTCTACGTCCTGTTTCAGTACGTGTTCCCGTGGGCGGAACCGCTGCTGCCCTTCAACGATGTGACGGTGGACAACCAGTGAGCGGCGCCCGGATTCTCGTCGTCGACAACTACGACAGCTTCGTCTTCAACCTCGTCCAGTACCTGTACCAGCTCGGCGCCGAGTGCGAGGTGCTGCGCAACGACGAGGTGACCACCGAGCACGCGCAGGACGGGTTCGACGGCGTCCTGCTGTCGCCCGGCCCCGGCACGCCGGAGCAGGCCGGAGTCTGCGTGGACATGGTCAGGCACTGCGCCGCGACCGGCGTCCCGGTGTTCGGGGTCTGCCTCGGCATGCAGTCCATGCAGGTCGCCTACGGCGGGGTGGTGGACCGGGCGCCCGAGCTGCTGCACGGCAAGACCTCGCCGGTGATCCACGAGGGCCGGGGCGTCTTCGCGGGCCTCCCGACGCCGTTCATCGCCACCCGGTACCACTCGCTGGCCGCCGAGCCGGCCACCGTGCCCGCCGAGCTGGAGGTCACCGCCCGCACCGGGGACGGGATCATCATGGGGCTGCGCCACCGTGAACTCCCGGTCGAGGGCGTGCAGTTCCATCCCGAGTCGGTGCTGACCGAGCACGGCCACCGGATGCTGGCCAACTGGCTGGCTGAGTGCGGCGACGCCGGCGCGGTGGCGAGGTCGGCGGGGCTCGCTCCGGTGGTGGGCAGGGCCACGGCGTGACCACACCGCGCCCGGAGCGGGAGGACGGGTACGGCGGGGTGCCGTACGGGTCCCACGGTCCGGCGTTCGTGGGCGCGGGCGATCCGGGGACGGCACGGATGCCCGCGATGGGCGCGTACGACGGGCCGGGCGCGTACGGCGGGCCGGGCGCGTACGACGGGCGCGACGAGTACACCGACTACGAGGTGATGTCCGAACTCCCCCTCGACGACCGCACGATGGCGCTTCGGGCGCTCGGTGGTCCGGAGGGCGCGTACGGCGTCCTGAGCGCCTCTCAGGGCGTCTCTGGCGCCGGGGGGGCCGCCGGGGGGCGCGCGGCCCGCAGAAAGGCCGCCAAGCGGGGTGGCGGGCGGCATGGCGCGGGAGGCGAGGAGGCGCCGGCCGCCGCGGGGAGCCTGGCGCGGCCCCTGTCACGGGTGGAGGCCAGACAGCGGGCGCGGGCGCGCAAGCCGGGGGCGGCGGTCCTGATCAGCCGGGCGGTCGGCGAAATCTTCATCACCACCGGTGTGGTCATGCTGCTGTTCGTCACCTACCAGCTGTGGTGGACGAACGTGCGGGCGCACGCGGAGGCGGGCAGCGAGACGAGCCAGCTCCAGGACGACTGGGCGAACGGCAAGCGGGCGCCCGGGGCGTTCGAGCCGGGGCAGGGGTTCGCCATCCTGCACATCCCCAAGCTGGACGTGGTGGCGCCGATCGCGGAGGGCGTCAGCAACAAGAACGTGCTCGACAAGGGCATGGTCGGGCACTACGGCGAGGCCCCGCTGAAGACGGCGATGCCCTACGACAAGACCGGCAACTTCGGGCTCGCCGCGCACCGCAACACCCATGGCGAACCGTTCCGTTACATCAACCGGCTGGTGCCGGGCGACGCGGTCGTGGTCGAGACGCAGGACGAGTACTTCGTCTACAAGGTGGCGTCGACGCTGCCGGTGACGCCACCGTCGAACACGAGTGTGCTGAATCCGGTGCCGCCGGGGTCCGGGTTCACCCGGCAGGGGCGGTACATCACCCTGACCACCTGCACGCCCGAGTTCACCAGCAAGTACCGGCTGATCGTCTGGGGCAAGATGGTCGAGGAACGCCCGCGCAGCAAGGGCAAGCCGGACTCGCTCATCCAGTGACGGCGGTTCGCCGACGAACTGAAGAGCCGAACATGGGCAGGGGATCTGTGGCAGCGACCGCCGACGGCACCGAAGAGCACACGGCCGCGTCCGGCACGGGCGGGGGCCCGCCGCGGGGCCAGGGGCCGGTCGCGCGGGCGGTCAGCTTCCTCGGGGAACTCCTCATCACGGCGGGAGTGGTGCTCGGACTGTTCGTCGTCTACTCGCTGTGGTGGACGAACGTCGTCGCCGACCGGCACGCCGACCGGCAGGCCGGCAAGGTCCGCGATCACTGGGCGCGCTCCGACACCGGGCCCGGCGCGCTGGACACCAAGGAGGGCATCGGCTTCCTCCACGTCCCGGCGATGCGCAACGGCACGGTGCTGGTGGAGAAGGGCACCTCCCCGGACGTCCTCGACGAGGGCGTGGCCGGCTACTACACCGACCCGGCCAAGGCCGTGCTCCCGATGACCGGCAAGAAGGGCAACTTCACCCTCGCCGCCCACCGCGACGGCCACGGTGCCAAGTTCCACGACATCGACAAGGTGCACGAGGGCGACCCGGTCGTCTTCGAGACCAAGGACAAGTGGTACGTCTACAAGGTCTACGCGGTGCTCCCCGAGACCTCGAAGTACAACGTCGACGTCCTCGCCCAGATCCCCGAGGAGTCCGGCCGCACCAAGCCGGGCCACTACCTCACCCTGACCACCTGCACCCCGGTCTACACCAGCCGCTACCGGTACGTGGTATGGGCGGAACTGGTCCGCACCGAGAAGGTCGACAGCGACCGGACACCCCCCGCGGAACTCCGCTGATCACTCCGTGGGGCCGCCCCGCCGAGTCTCCAGCCGCCGCAGCCGGGCGTGGTGCGACCGAAGCCGCTGCTCGATCCGCTGCACCCCGTCCCGCAGCGCGACCAGCTCCCCCTGGTGCTCGCCCGAGGCCTCGATCAGCGCGTTGAACATCGGCACGACCGTCCTGCCGAGGAGCTGCGTGATCCGCTCATCGATACGGTCGTCCAGCGCGGGGCCGTCGAGCCGGGCACGCACCGACTGCTCCACATCGAGAAGGTACGTGCGCACCCGCCGGGCGACCTCGCTGTCGCGCAGCAGCATGGCGATGTTGAGGACGGCTCGGCGGGAGTACACCGTGAGGCTGCGACGGGCCTGTGGATAACTTCCCAGCGAGAGTGACACGTTGTCACTCTCGAATCTCCGCAGGTCAGCACCGCGCAGGACGGCCATGCCATTGACGGCGAGTTCCTCCCGATGCCTTCGGGTCAGCTGGCGCACAGCCTCGGTGGTGACCCCGAAGTAGGCCGCCACCATCGCCGTCGTCACATGCAGGCCGTCCGGAAGCAGGGAGAGGGCCTTCACCCGGTCCAGTACCTCGGTGCGGTCCAGCACGCTGGTGCGCAGCGCCCTGGACTCCAGGAGTGCGGTTTCGTCGATCATGCACTGTCAACGGCCCGCGGGCAGATGAGGGCACGATCGGAGAACGGCACAGTCCCCGGCACCAAGTGGGACGCTGTTGGTTTATTCGGGAGCTGGTCCTATTTCGCCCCGTCGAGCTCATGCTCGACGGGGCGAAGTGCTGCGAAGTGGCTGGTGCGGGTGCG
>NZ_JBHXLV010000051.1:0-35248 GCF_042721685.1 Streptomyces sp. NPDC058459
GGTGCGGTACGGGACGGCCCGCATGGCGGACGCCTTGAGCGGCGGCCGCCGGGGGTGCCACGAGTACTCCAGGCGGCCGGACGTCCTGGATGGTCCCTCGGCGGGGCCGGGCCGGGGCAAGCCCCGGGGCTAGCCCAGGGCTAGCCCACCTTCTCCAGCGCCGGCTCGTCCCGCTCGCCGGTCTGCGGCGTGCGGGACTTCATGATCTGCCAGCCGATACCGAGCGCGACGGCCCAGCCGGCCATCACGTACAGGCAGACGCGGGAGTCGGCATCGTACGCGATCAGGCCGGTGACGAAGAGCAGGAAGACGATGGCCACGTAGGAGAAGACCGAGCCGCCCGGGGCCGGGAAGGACGAGGCGGGCAGCCGGCCCGCGACGACCGCGCGGCGGTAGAGCACGTGGCTGATCAGGATCATCAGCCAGGTCCAGATGCCCGCGGCGGTGGCGACGGAGGTGACGTAGCCGAACGCCTTCTCCGGGACGACGTAGTTCAGCACCACGCCGATGCCCATGAACAGCACCGAGACGGTGATGCCGGTCGCCGGGGTCTTGGTGGAGGACAGCCTGGCGAAGATCCGCGGGGCCTCGCCGTTGTCCGCCAGGGTGCGCAGCATGCGGCCCGTGGAGTACATGCCGGAGTTGCAGGAGGACAGGGCGGCGGTGAGGACGACGAAGTTCACGATGCCCGCGCCGGCCGGGATGCCGATCACGGCGAACGCCTTCACGAACGGGCTGACGCCCGGCGCGAACTCGGTCCACTTGACCACGCAGAGGATGACGGTGAGGGCACCGACGTAGAAGAGGGCGATGCGCCAGGGGAGGGTGTTGATCGCCTTGGGGAGCGTCTTCTCCGGGTCCTTGGACTCGCCGGCGGTGACGCCGACCAGCTCGACCGCGAGGTAGGCGAACATGACGCCCTGGAGCGTCATCAGCGAGGAGCCGATGCCCTTGGGGAAGAAGCCGTCGAACTGGTACAGGTTCGCCACCGAGGCGGTGTCGCCGGCGGCGCTGAAGCCGAAGGTCAGCACGCCGAGGCCGATGACGATCATGCCGATCAGGGCGGTGACCTTGACCATCGAGAACCAGAACTCCAGCTCACCGAAGAGCTTCACGGAGATCAGGTTGACGCCGAACAGGACCACCAGGAGGACCAGCGCCGTGACCCACTGCGGAACGGCCGGGAACCAGTAGTTGACGTAGATCGCGGCGGCCGTCAGCTCGGCCATGCCGGTCACGACCCACATCAGCCAGTACGTCCAGCCGGTGAAGTAACCGAAGAAGTCACCGAGGAACTCGCGCGAGTACTCGGCGAACGAGCCGGAGACCGGGCGGTAGAGCAGCAGCTCGCCCAGGGCTCGCATGATGAAGAAGATGATCGCGCCCGCGAGCGCGTACATGAGGATGAGGCTGGGACCGGCCTTGGCGATGTTCGCCCCGGCTACCAGGAACAGACCGACTCCGACGGCGCCACCGATGGCGATCATCTGGACCTGCCGGCTGCCGAGCCCTCGCTCGTAACCCTCTTCAGGGGCTTCGGTGACCTTCTCAGAGGCCATGGTGGTGCGCCTTTCTCCATGCCGACCCGTGGCCTTCACTCGGCCTCGGAGCGGGTCGCGATCCCCCCGGAACTGATGGAGTGAGCAGGTCAGAGACCCGCTCGTTGCCTGGCCGGCGGTCGCCGGCTCGGTGGCGCACCCGGCCGGACATGGGTGGTGTCCGCCGGGCGATCGTGAAGATTTATCACGGCCGCAATACTGAGCAAAGGCGGGTCCCGGGGCGCTCTGTGGCACACCACACAGGAAGAACCGGACAAAGTGCGCCCAAATGCACCAAAGACTGCCGCATCGGTAATGCGATCGTTATCCGGACTTGAGCGTCCGCTGAGCGAACGGATCTCGCGCTACGGCATCAGGGTCGAGACCAGGGTCTCCTGGAGGCCGCCGAGCCAGAGATAGGCAAGCACCATGGGCTTGCGCGGATCGTCGTCCGGGAGGCGGTACAGCGGGTCCGTGTCGTCCTCGTCGGAGATCTCCAGCCGGGAGCCGATGGCCAGGCGGAGGTCGTTCAGCGCGCCGAGCCACTGCCGGGACTGCTCCGGGGACAGCTTGAGCACCGCCTCGCCGCCTTCGGCCGACGACGCGATCCGGTCCAGGGTGCGGACCACCGCGAGGGCGTTCTCCCGCTTGCCGGCCCGCAGGTCGTTCTCGGTGTAACGGCGGAACTCGGCGGAGTGCGCCTGCCGTTCCCCGGCCTCGGCAGGGTCGCCCGGCTCCTGCTCGGGGTCGGTGTAGGCGTCCGGGAACAGCCGGCGCAGCACCGGGTCGGCGGGCGGCTCGCTGGGGCCCTCGGCGAACAGCTCGGCGAGCGGGTCACCGCCGGCGTCCTCGGCGGGACCGGGTCCGATCAGCTCCAGGAGCTGGACGGCCAGCGAGCGGATGATGGAGATCTCGACGTCGTCGAGCGCGACGGCCGCGCCGCCGCCGGGGAGCGGTTCGAAGTGTCCGGGCATCTGTGTCGGTTTACTTCCGGTCCTGCTGGAGGGTGGCCCACAGTCCGTAGCCGTGCATCGCCTGCACGTCGCGTTCCATCTCCTCGCGGCTCCCGCTGGAGACGACCGCCCGGCCCTTGTGGTGGACGTCGAGCATGAGTTCGGTGGCCTTGTCCTTCGAGTAACCGAAGTACGCCTGGAAGACGTAGGTCACATAGCTCATGAGGTTGACCGGATCATTGTGGACGATCGTGATCCAGGGGACGTCCGGCTCGGGTACGGCGAAGACCTCCTCCGCCGATTCGGTGCGTTCGATCTCTACGGGCGCGGGTGACGTCACACAGCCATGCTGCCACGCACCCCAGAAATCGTCACACTGACGAAATGGGAGTACGCTGTCCTGCCATGAACACAGCGGACCTTGGGCTGCCGGTCGAAGTCCCGTCGACGGCGCTCTTCACGGACCAGTACGAACTGACCATGCTGCAAGCCGCCCTGAAGGCCGGGACGGCCGAGCGGCGCAGCGTGTTCGAGGTCTTCACCCGGCGCCTGCCGAACGGCCGCCGCTACGGCGTGGTCGCGGGCACCGGCCGGGTGCTGGACGCGGTGACGAACTTCCGCTTCGACGCGCGGATGCTCGCCTTCCTGGGCGAGCGGGGCATCGTGGACGAGGCGACCGTGAAGTGGCTGGCCGACTACCGCTTCCAGGGCGACATCTGGGGCTACCCGGAGGGCGAGGTCTACTTCCCCGGCTCCCCGCTGCTGCGGGTCGAGGGCAGTTTCGCGGAGTGCGTGCTGCTGGAGACGGTGGTCCTCTCCATCCTCAACCACGACTCGGCCATCGCGGCCGCCGCCTCCCGGATGTCCTCCGCCGCGGGCGGCCGGCCGCTGATCGAGATGGGCGCCCGCCGCACCCACGAGCTGTCCGCCGTGGCCGCCGCGCGCGCCGCCTACGTGGGCGGCTTCGCCACCACCTCCGACCTCGCGGCGGGCTTCCGCTACGGCATCCCGACCGTGGGCACCTCCGCGCACGCCTTCACCCTGCTGCACGACCAGGAGCGGGACGCCTTCCGCGCCCAGGTCGACGCCCTCGGCGCGGGCACCACCCTGCTGGTCGACACCTACGACGTCGCGGAGGCCGTCCGTACGGCGGTGGAGGTGGCCGGGCCCGGTCTCGGCGCGGTGCGCATCGACTCCGGTGACCTGCTGCTGGTCGCGCACCGGGTGCGCCGGCAGCTCGACGAGCTGGGCGCGCGGGACACCCGGATCGTGGTCACCTCCGACCTGGACGAGTACGCCATCGCCTCGCTGGCGGCGGCGCCCGTGGACGCGTACGGCGTGGGCACCCAGCTGGTCACCGGGTCCGGGCATCCGACCTGCTCGATGGTCTACAAGCTGGTCGCCCGCGCGGAGTCCGCCGACCCCTCGGCGCCGCTGGTGCCGGTGGCGAAGAAGTCCAGCGGCGGCAAGACCTCCATCGGCGGCCGCAAGTGGGCGGCACGGCGACTGGACTCCCACGGGATCGCGGAGGCCGAGGTCGTGGGCACCGGGCCGGTGCCGGACGAGCTGGCCGACCGGCAGCTGCTGGCCGAGCTGGTCAAGGGCGGCGAGGTCGTCGCGCGCGAGCCGCTGGACGCGGCGCGCGAGCGGCACATCGCGGCGCGGGCGAACCTCCCGCTGTCCGCGACCCAGCTCTCACGAGGGGAACCTGTCCTTCCGACGGAGTACCCGCCCCCGTCGTCGGGTAGCTAGAGCGGGACCGCCGTACGCCCCCGCCGTGCCCCCTCCCGCAAGAGGCCGGAAGTCTCTAGGCTCGATTCCTTGGACCCCACTCGAAGGACACCATCATGCGCCGCGCACTGATCGTCGTGGATGTGCAGAACGACTTCTGCGAGGGGGGCAGCCTCGCGGTGGCCGGCGGGTCGGACGTGGCCGCCGCGATCACCGAGCTGATCGGCCAGGCGGCCGGTTCCGGCTACCGGCACGTGGTGGCCACCCGTGACCACCACATCGCCCCGGGCGGCCACTTCGCCGACGACCCGGACTATGTCGACTCCTGGCCCGCGCACTGCGTCGCGGGCACCGAGGGGGTGGGCTTCCACCCCAACTTCGCCCCCGCCGTCGCCTCCGGCGCGGTGGACGCGGTCTTCGACAAGGGCGCCTACTCGGCCGCGTACAGCGGTTTCGAGGGCACCGACGAGAACGGTGTCACGCTGGCCGACTGGCTGCGCGAGCGGGACGTGGAGGAGGTCGACGTGGTCGGCATCGCCACGGACCACTGCGTACGGGCCACCGCCCTGGACGCGGCCTCCGAGGGTTTCCGCACGCATGTCCTGCTGGAGCTGACGGCGGGTGTGGCCCAGGAGACGACGGACAGGGCGCTGGAATCCCTCCGCGAGGCGGGCGTCCAGCTGACGGGCAAGCCGGTGGTCGACGCCTAGGGCGGCCCTGGTCCGGCCCGCGGGCCCGCTGTGGCCGACCGCGCGGTTCCCCGCGGGCGACCGCTGACGGCCGAGGACGTCTCCGGGCTCCGGCGGTCCACGGTGCGGCCGGCGGGCGCTGAGCACCTCCCGCACCCGCGGGGCTACGGCTGGACGGCGGACGTCCGCAGGGCGCGGATGGGGCGCCACAGCCCCGCTCCCTCCACCGGCGCCGTGCGCCATATGAGCCCGTCGGGGTGATGGAGGACGGCGGTCACCTCGTCCGGGGTGGGCGGGGCGGCGTTGCCCCGCAGGTACACGGACCACAGGCCGAGGTTCCGCAGCCGGGTCAGCGCCCGTGCCCGGTTCCCGGCATGCACCAGGACCCGTACCCCGTCGGAGCCGTGCGGCAGGTTCAACGCCACCACGACCGTCCCTCCGGGCAGCTTGCAGAATCCTCCTGCGGCCATGCGGTCACATCCCCGTTCACTCAGGTGTCAATAAGCGATCCACAGGACGCACCTAAACACGATCGGCGGCGACCCGCCAGGGGGTCACCGCCGATACGTCTCTGAGCTGCGAAGATATCGCTTACTTCACCGCGGGTCCGACTTCCAGCTCGATCGTGGAGCCGTCCTCCGCCTGCTTCTTGATCTTGATCTTGGTGTTGGTGTCAGTGATCTTGACACCACCGGTGGGGTTCGAGGCGTCGTAGTACGTGTGCTTGTGGTCGTTGAAGACCGCCACCCCGTTCTGCGCCTTGACCTTGGTCGCCTTGCCCGCCTTGTGCAGCGTGAAGCCGTCCGTCGGGTCGAGCGAGAACGGCGAGTCGTACGCCTGGATACGGTTGCGCAGCAGCGTCCCGTCGGACCACTTCAGCGCCTTCGGGTGGGCGTCGACCGGCAGGATCAGCCCGGTGCCCGGGTGTCCGCCGTCGGTGTTGTTGGTGTTGTTGTCCGCCTGGGAGGTGTCCCACTTCCAGATCAACAGGCCGTCCTGGTACGGGTAGTGCTCCACCCAGTCCGGCCGGTCGGTGCCGGTGAAGCCGAAGTTGTACGGGCCGACCCGCAGGGTCTTGTCGTACGACCGGTACTGGCGGTTCTCGGCGAGGTAGTACTGCGCGTAGTCCTTGGTGAAGGACGCGCCGATGCGGGAGAACCCGGTCGCGGCCCAAGCGGCGTCAGCCGTCTCGGCGTTGTCGGAGAACAGCGGCCTTCCGTCCGCGGTGACCGTGATCTCGTCGGCCGCGAAGCCCTTGAGGGCGGCGCCGCCGTCCGTCTGGTAGCGGAAGCGGAGCTGGATCTTCTGGCCCGCGTAGGCGTCCAGCGAGTACGACAGCTTCTTGTAGCCGTCCACCGTGCCGGTCAGCGCGGGCTTGTCGGAGCCGTCGCGCGGGATCGGCTTGCCGTCCACCGTGCCGTCCAGGGCGGTCCAGTTGGCGCCGTCCGTGGACACCTCGGTGTAGAGGTAGTCGAAGCCCTTCTCGATCTCGTACCAGCCGTCCAGGCCCAGCGTGGCCCTGGACTTGCCGGTCAGGTCGACCGAACGGGTCAGCGTGTTCTTGAGGTTGTCACCGCTGCCGCTCCACCACTGGGACGCGCCCTGGGCCGGGTTGACGATCTCAGTCCTGACCGCCTTCTTGGGCAGCGTGACCAACAGGGCCTGACGGTACTTGGTGTTGTACTCCGCGAGGCCGAGCTTGTGCCAGGAGGAGACGCCCGCCTTGGCGGTGTCGTAGGTCAGCCAGCCGAGCTGGAGCTTGTCCCACGCGTTCATGTCGCCGGGCAGGTTGCCGATGGAGTCCTTGCCGGTGCCGAGCCAGGAACCGGAGGACATCAGGGTCCAGAACCCGGTGGAGTTGTCGCCGCCGGCGGTGTCGTACTCGTCCGGCAGACCGAGGTCGTGGCCGTACTCGTGGGCGAAGACGCCCAGTCCGCCGTTCTCCGGCTGGATGGTGTAGTCGCCGACCCAGACACCGGTGTCGCCGACCGGGGCGCCGCCGAGCTTGTTGCCGGTGGGGCCGGTCGCGCCCGTGTCGGTACCGAAGGCGTACCAGCGGTGGGCCCAGATCGCGTCCTCACCCTGGGCGCCGCCGCCCGCGGACTCGTCCTCACCGGCGTGCACGATCTGGAAGTGGTCGACATAGCCGTCGGGCTCGTTGAAGTCGCCGTCGCCGTCGTAGTCGTAGCGGTCCCACTGGTCGTACCTGGCGAGGTCGGCCTTGATGTCGGCGCCGGACTTGCCGGCCGCCTTCTGCCCGGCGACCCACGCGTTCAGGCCGTCACTGACGACGTTCCAGACGCTGGCGCAGTTCTTCGAGCCACAGGCGTTGTTGCCGTAACGGGCCTCGTTGTACGGGACCTTGACCCAGTCCGAGACCTCGCCGTCGACCGAGTAGCGGCCCGAGGACTGCTTCTCGTAGTACTTCTTCAGCGACTCGGTCTTGGCGCCGGTGCCGAAGTAGAGGTCCTGGTAGTGCTTCTGGTCGTAATCCGCCTGCCAGGCAGTGGAGTTGTCGTTCTTGCGGTCCGGCGCGGCGATCTTGTTGTGCAGCGGGCCGGGGGTACCCCCGGACTTGGGGTCGGTCTGGTCCCCGAACTCCACCAGGATGGTGAAGATCTTGTCGGTCTTCTCCCGGCTCAGCTCGACGTACTTGCTCTCGCCCTTCTTGCTCTTGAGCTGGACGACCTTGGAGCCGTTGCGGTCCTTCGCCTTGGCCTTGCCGGCGATGAGCTGCTTCAGGGCCTCCTGGCGCTGAGCGTCCTGGGTCTTGCTCAGCGGGCCGTCGAGGTCGTGCTCCTGCTGTCCGGCCGGGGCCGGGTCGTGCCGGTTCTCGGCCGCCGGGCGGGAGGCCGTGCTCGCCTCCGCGACGGCGAAGGTGGCGAACGTGGCGGACGACGCCGCGAGGGCCACGCCTATCGCTGCGGCTCTGAACGTCCAGGGTCTGCTGGTCACTTGAAATCCTCCCCCGCGCCGCGCGCACGGGAGGAGGGTTCCGGAGCTTGGAAGGTTCCGTGCGCGCACGATCAACGCGTGTACTCAAGTGACGTAATTTGACTAGAGGTTCAGCAGAAAAGACAGACCTTGACTTGTGCAGGACAACTGCACTATGCGGAGTTGGCGTTCGCTTTACGAACGTGTGCGTCTTCCGGAACGGGCGCGTCCATCAGCCCAGTTGGCGTGCGCCATGACTCCGTGCGCCCCCCGTGCACCGCCCCCCGGGGTGAGGCGGGGCTTACCTGGCACAGGACTCGGGCATGCACGCGATGAGAGTCGAAACGGCGCCCGCAGCACACCCCCCACCCCGTCTTCCGAGGACACGATCGCCATGCCTCGTCCGACCGTCGCACAGCTCGCCTACGGTTCCTGCACCGTGGTCCTCTCCACCGTCGCCATGCTGGCCCTGTCCCAGACAGAGTCGGGCCTCGGTGTCGCCGTGATCGCGCTGGCCGCGCTCGCCCTCGGGCTGCTCGTGGCCATGACGGTGCCGCTGCCGAAGTCCTGGCCGGGCAGGTCCACCGCCGCCACCGGGCAGCCGGCGGCCGAGCCCGCCCGCCTGGCCGAGCTGCGCCGCCCCGTCGGCGCCTCGGCGGAGTCGGTACGCGGCCGCGCGGCCTCCTGAGCGCGGCCGCCCACCAGGAGCACACACCGCAGCGGCGGGGCCGGGGACTCCTCCCCGGGCCCGCCGCTCCGGCGCGCCACGCCCCCGCCCGGTCAGGTGGTGGCGACCACCACCGTCTTCGCCGCCTTGTCGTGCAGGCCCTGCTTGTACGGGCGGTCGAAGTAGCTCCAGCCGCCGCAGATCGCGGTCCAGACACAGGCGCAGCAGAAGGCGAACGGCAGCCACAGCACCAGCGCGCGGGCGAGCGAGGACTGCGGGGAGGGGGTGGCGCCGTCGCGCAGGTTCGCCACCCGCATCCTGAACCAGCGCATGCCGAGCGTCTGTCCGGTGCGGGCGATGAGGATGGTGTCGTAGGCGATGTAGAGGACGGCGGCGATGACGGACTGACCGAGTGACTTGCCGACCTCCATGCGGTCAGCGTTCACGTCGTACTGACTCACCCCGAACGCCCAGGTCAGCAGCAGTACGACGATACCGACGACGATCATGTCGATGACGCGGGCGACGGTGCGCTTGCCGCTGTCCGCGAGCGGGGGCATGCCCGCGAGGGGGTCACCGGGGTGCCCTGGACCACCGGGCCCCTGCGGCCCGCCCCCGTACGGGCCACCCCCGTAAGGTCCGCCGCCCTGGGCACCGTCCCCGTACGGTCCGCCCGAGCCGTAGGGGTCGCCGCCACCCTGGGGCGGGGGCTGCCGGGCTTCGTACGGACGGTCGTACGGCGAGCCCGGCCCCTGCTCCGACGGGGGCCGCTTCCGCAGCGGGTCGTCGTCGGGGGGCTGCGATCCGGAGCCGGGGGGCGGTTCACTGCTCATGGCCCGAGTCGACCGCGAACGCCCCGCCCCCGCACCCGGCGGGCGGCCGTCCGGGGGACCTATTCGGCCACGAAGGTGTGCGCCGCCTTGTCGTGCCAGCACTGCCGCCACGGCCGGTCGAACAGCCCCCACAGCACGCCGACGACCCCGATGACGAGGACCCCGGGCACGCTGTAGACCAGCCAGCGGCGCAGCGCGGCCCCGAAGGACGGCGGCTCGTGCCCCTCGATGTCCCGCACCTGGATGCCGCACAGCCTCTTGCCCAGGGTGCGGCCCCAGCGGGCGGTCGGCAGCACCTCGTACACCACCCCGAAGACGAGCAGGACGCCGAGCACGATGGCCAGTGAGACGCCTGTGGTGCCGTCGAGCAGCCAGACGGTGACGGTACGGCCGGACAGCCGGGCCGCCTCGATCTTGCTCTGTACGTGGTCGACGGCGCGCACCCCCAGGGGGACGGCTGCGGCTGCCGTGACGGCGCCGATGAACACGTTGTCGATCAGGCGGGCGGCGAAGCGCCTGCCGAGTCCGGCCGGGCGGGCCTCCGCCTGGCGCCGGGCCGCCGCGAGGAACGGGTCCTCCACCGGCGGCTTCCACGGCGCCACGGGCTGCTCCTCCCCCGCCCCGGCCAGCTGGTGCACCTGCTGCGCCCAGGAAGCCTGACCGCCGCCGGGTCCGTGGGCGAGCGGGGCGGACCCCTGCGGGGCGTTCGCCTGGAGGGGTACGCCGGGGCGGCGCGGGTCGGCCGGGCCGGACGCGCTCTGCGGCGGGACCGGCGGAGCCACGGCGGCCTGGGCGCGACCCGGCCCGCCTTGGGCACGCTCCGGACCGGGGTGGGCGGTACCGGGAGCGGGGTTGGCGGTGCCAGGAGTGGCGTGAGCGGTACCAGGACCAACACGGCCGGTGCCGGGAGCGGGGTGGGCGGTACCAGGACCACCGTCAGCGGTACCCGGACCACCGTCAACGTGCCCCGCACCGGTGTAACCGGTACCCGGACCCTCCTGGGCGGGGCCGACGCCCGCGGTGGTGCCCTCGGCCCGGCCGGACCCGAGCCCGCCCGCAGGCCCCTCGGACGCGGCGCTCCCCGCTGCCGGCCCGAAGCCCCCGCCGGGGCTCCCGGCACCCACGGACCCCGAGCGCCCCTCGCCGCCCGCGCCCGGCCGCACCCGGCGGAACGTCATCGTGCCGTCGTCCCGCTGGGCCCCGGCTGCCGGGCCCGGGGTGGGGCGGCGGAAGAGGAAGGTGTCCGGCGGCACCTCGCTCGCACCCGCCGAAGCGGCGCCGCCACCCTCCTCGAAGAAATGCGGACCCGTCTCCTCCACAGGGGGCGTGGCGGGGCCGGAGGTTGACGGCGCGGTGAGCGGCGCGCCGTCCGCCGGGGCGGGGCGGCTGGTGCCCGGCACCCAGGCGGCGCCGTTCCAGTAGCGGACGTAACCGGGGATGGACGGGTCCGGGTAGTAGCCCTCACGGGGCCTGTCGTCACCGTGGGCCGGCGTAGGGGCGCTCATGTCCGTCGTCCCGTATCTGCTCGGGGGTGGAAGGGAGCCTCCACATCTATCAGACCCGGGGCGTCCCACACCCCTGTCCGGCCGCAGCCCACCCCTTCCGGGCGATGCCATGGGGGCGCGCGGCGCCGGTTGGGAAAGAATTTCCGGGAACCCGCGTAATGACCGCGCCCCTGCCCCCTCTCTCCTGGCACGGGCCCGTCCGAGTGGCCCCCCGGTCAGCCGAAGGAGACAGGTCATGGAGCACACGGTGGTGGAGCGGGAACTCGAGCTGAAGCTCATCCTCTCGCCCGAGCGGAGCGTCCCGGTCCCGGCCCGGCTCGCCTACCGGTCCGACGACCCCTACGCCGTCCACATCACCTTCCACGTCGACTCCGGCTCCCCCGTGCACTGGACGTTCGCCCGGGAACTGCTGGTGGAGGGCGTGTTCCGGCCGTGCGGGCACGGGGACGTGCGGGTGTGGCCGACGAAGGCGGACGGCCGCGGTGTGGTGCTGATGGCGCTCAGCTCGCCGGACGGCGACGCCCTGCTGGAGGCGCCCGCTCCGCAGGTGTCCGCCTGGCTGGAGCGGACGCTGCGGGCGGTGCCGCCGGGCGCCGAGGCCGGCCGGCTGGGGATCGACGACGCCCTGGATCAGCTACTGGCCCGGTGAGGGGCCCCGGCTCTCATCAGCGCCCGGCTCAGAAGAGCTTGCCCGGGTTGAGGATGCCGAGCGGGTCGAAGACGTTCTTCACGGCCCGCTGCATCTCCAGGCCTACGGGGCCGAGTTCGCGCGCCAGCCACTCCCTCTTCAGCACGCCCACGCCGTGTTCGCCGGTGATGGTGCCGCCGAGTTCGAGACCGAGTGCCATGATCTCGTCGAAGGAGTCGCGGGCCCGGCGGGACTCGTCCTCGTCCAGGGCGTCGAAGCAGACCGTGGGGTGGGTGTTGCCGTCGCCCGCGTGCGCGCACAGGCCGATGGTCAGGTCGTACTTGGCGGCGATCCGCTCGACGCCCTCCAGCATCGCGCCGAGCTTCGAGCGGGGCACGCACACGTCGTCGATCATGGTGGTGCCCTTGACCGCCTCCAGCGCGGTGAGCGACATCCGCCGTGCCTGGAGCAGGAGTTCGGACTCGGCGTGGTCGTCGGCGACGACCACCCCGGTGGCCCCGGCCGCCTCGCACAGGGCGCCGACCGCGGCGAGGTCGGCGGCGGGTTCGGGGGTGTCGAACGCGGCCAGCAGCAGCGCCTCGGTGGTCTCCGGCAGCCCCATCCGGGCGAAGTCGTTGACCGCCTTGACGGTGGTGCGGTCCATCATCTCCAGCAGCGAGGGCACATGACCGCCCGCCATGATCGAGCACACCGCGTCACAGGCGTCGGCGGCGGTGGCGAACTCGGCGGCCAGCACCAGTTGCCGGGGCGGCTTGGGCCGGAGCCCGAGCACGGCGCGGACCACGATCCCGAGCGAGCCCTCGGAGCCGACGAACAGCCGGGTCAGGTCGTACCCGGCGACGCCCTTCGCGGTGCGGCGGCCGGTGGACATCAGACGGCCGTCGGCGAGGACGACGTCGAGGCCGAGGACGTACTCGGCGGTCACCCCGTACTTGACGCAGCACAGGCCGCCCGAGGCGGTGCCGATGTTGCCGCCGATGGTGCAGGTCTCCCAGCTGGAGGGGTCCGGCGGGTAGTACAGGCCGTGTTCCTCCACCGCGCGGGAGAGCACGGCGTTGACGACGCCCGGTTCGACGACGGCGATCCGGTCGACGGGGCTGATCTCCAGGATGCGGTCCATCTTGGTGAGGGACAGCACGACGCAGCCCTCGGTGGCGTTGGCGCCGCCGGACAGCCCGGTGCGGGCGCCCTGCGGGACGACCGGCACGCGCAGTTCGGTGGCGGTGCGCAGCACGTGCTGGACCTGTTCGACGGTGCGTGGCAGGACCACGGCGGCGGGGGCCCCGGCCGGGCAGAAGCTCGCCATGTCGTGGGCGTAGGAGGCGGTGACGTCGGGATCGGTCAGCACGGCTCCGGCGGGCAGCCCCGCCAGCAGCGCTGTGACGAGGCTCTCGGGGGGCGCGGTGTCGCCGTCACGGGGTGCTTCGATACGGCTCATGATCACAGCGTGGCACTCGGAGCCATCGGTGTGAACCCCGGACGCGCCGTGCTGGGGCCACCCCGATGTGGTCGTCATATTGACGCACAGTGACCGGTATGGCGAAGAGACAGCACGGCGGCGCCCAGCCCGGTACGTCCCTGGTGGCCGAGCCCGCGCGGTGCCGGTCCCGGCGATGGCCGGCCCGCACCCTGCTGACCCTGGCGGCGGGCGGTGCGGTGGCGGGCGCGGTGCTGACGCTGCTGCCGCAGGACGCGCCCCAGCGGGCCCGGCACCGGCCGCCGGCCCCGGCGCCCGGACCGCAGGCGCGGGCGCTGACGGCGGTCACCGCAGGAATCCCCGCGGCGCTCCCCGACCTGACCGAGCTGATCACCCGGCAGGAGGCCGGCGTACGGGCCCGGCCTACCGACGCCCGCGCCTGGGCGGTGCTCGGTGCGGCCTATGTGGCACGGGCCCGGCGGACGGCCGACGCGAGCGACCTCCCGCGTGCCGAGCGGGCGCTCGCCACCTCGCTGAAGGCGGACGCCGCGAAGAACACCGAGGCGCTGGCCGGGATGACCGCGCTGGCGGGCGCCCGCCGGGACTTCGCCTCGGCCAAGCGGTACGGGGAGCAGGCGCTGAAGCTGACCCCCAAGCGCTGGTCGGCGTATCCCCCGCTGATCGACGCGTACGACGGGCTCGGTGACTACACCGCCGCACGGAACACCCTGGACCGGCTGATGACGCTGCGCACCGCCCCCGCGGACCGGCCGGCCGTGATGGCGCGGGCGTCGGCCGTGTACCGGGACCGGGGCTGGCGCGAGGACGCGCTGGCCCAGCTCACGGACGCCGCCGCGGCCGCCGGTACGCCCGCCGAACAGGCCGCCTACCGGGCCGGGGTAGGCCAGTTGGCCTGGGAGCGGGGCGAACTCCCGGAGGCTCTGCGCCAGTTCACCGAGGCCCTCCGTCTGGACCCGGCCGAGGCGACGGCGGGCGCCGGCCGGGCCCGCACCCTCGCCGCCCAGGGCCGCACCGCCGACGCGCTCACCGCGTACCGCACGGCCCTGTCTAAGCGGCCGGACGCGGAAGTCACCCTGGAACTGGCCGAGTTGTACGAGTCGCTGAACCGCGCCCAGGACGCCGGGGCGCAGTACGGGCTGGTGCGCGAGCGGGCGGAGAAGGCGGCGGGCGACGGGGTCGACGAGGAACTGCTGCTCGGCCGGCTGGAGGCGGACCACGGGGACCCGCAGGAGGCGGTGACCCGGCTGCGCGCGGAGTACCGGCGGCAGCCCGGCATCGAGGTGGCCGACGCGCTGGGCTGGGCGCTGCACCGGGCGGGCGAGGACGAGGAGGCGCTGAAGTTCGCCACCACCGCCACCGACCGGACGAAGGGCGGCGGGGTGCGCAGCTCGCTGCACGCCTTCCACCGGGGCATGATCGAGTACCGGCTGGAGAAGTACGGGTCCGCCCGGCGCCACCTGCGGGACGCGCTGCTGGTCAACCCGGCCTTCTCCCCGCTGTGGGCGTCCGAGGCGCGGGCGGCGCTGACGGATCTGGGCGACGCCGAGGACGGCTCGCTGCCCGCGGACGCACTGTGAGCCGGGGGCGCGACCGCTCTTCGCGCCCCCGGCTCAGCTCAGGGGGGTTACAGGTTGCCCCGCTTCTCCTGCTCCCGCTCGATGGCCTCGAAGAGGGCCTTGAAGTTGCCCTTGCCGAAGCCCATCGAGCCGTGGCGCTCGATGAGTTCGAAGAACACCGTCGGCCGGTCCTGGACCGGCTTGGTGAAGATCTGCAGCAGATAGCCGTCCTCGTCGCGGTCGGCGAGGATCTTCAGCTCGCGCAGCGTCCCGACCGGCACCCGGGTGTCGCCGACCCACTCGCCGAGGGTGTCGTAGTAGGAGTCCGGGGTGTCGAGGAACTGGACGCCGGCCGCGCGCATGGTGCGTACCGTCTGCACGATGTCGTTGGTGGCCAGCGCGATGTGCTGGACGCCGGGGCCGCCGTAGAACTCCAGGTACTCGTCGATCTGGGACTTCTTCTTGCCGACGGCGGGCTCGTTGAGCGGGAACTTCACCTTCAGGGTGCCGTCCGCGACGACCTTCGACATCAGCGCGCTGTACTCGGTGGCGATGTCGTCGCCCACGAACTCCTTCATGTTCGTGAAGCCGAGGACGTTGTTGTAGAACGCCACCCACTCGTCCATCTTGCCGAGTTCGACGTTGCCGACGCAGTGGTCGATAGCCTGGAAGGTGCGGCGGGCGGGCGGCTCGACGACCGGCTCGGCGGCGACGAAGCCCGGGAGGTAGGGGCCGTCGTAGCCGGTGCGCTCGACCAGGGTGTGCCGGGTCTCGCCGTAGGTGGCGATGGCGGCGAGGACGACGGTGCCGTGCTCGTCCTTCACCTCGTGCGGCTCGGCGAGCGGGCGGGCGCCGTGCTCGACGGCGTAGGCGAAGGCCGCGCGGGCGTCCGGGACCTCGATGGCCAGGTCCACCACGCCGTCGCCGTGCTCGGTGACATGCCGGTCGAGGAACTCGCCCCAGGGGGTGCGGGCCCGGATCACCGAGGTGAACACGAACCGGGCGGCGCCGTTCTCCAGGACGTAACTCGCGGTCTCGCGGCTGCCGTTCTCCGGTCCGGAGTAGGCGACCAGGCGCATGCCGAAGGCGCTGGAGTAGTAGTGCGCGGCCTGCTTGGCGTTGCCCACGGCGAAGACGACCGCGTCCATTCCCTTGACCGGGAAGGGGTCGGCCTGCCGGGCGGTGTCGGGAGTGTGCTGAGTGGTCTGCGTCATGCTCGAAGGGTGGCCCCGCTCTGCAAGGTGCGCAATAGTTCGCGCATCCGCTGAGCAGCCTGTTCACCCTTATGCTCCTCTCGGCGGGCTTTCTGTGCAGGATGACCATCGCGGGAGGGCGTCATGGCGATCGACCGGCTGGACGGGCAGATCATCGTGCTGCTCGCCGAGGAGCCGCGGATCGGGGTGCTGGAGATGTCCCGGCGGCTCGGGGTGGCGCGCGGGACCGCCCAGGCCCGGCTGGACCGGCTGCGCGCGCGGGGGGTGATCCGGGGCTTCGGGCCGCAGGTGGACCCCTCCGCGCTCGGCTATCCGGTGACCGCGTTCGCCACGCTCCAGATCCGGCAGGGCCAGGGGGCGGACGTACGGGCGTACCTGGACGGGGTGCCGGAGGTGCTGGAACTGCTGACCACGACCGGCACCGGGGACATGCTGTGCCGGCTGGTGGCCCGCTCCAACGCCGATCTGCAGCGGGTCATCGACCGGGTGGTCGGCTTCGACGGCATCGTGCGGGCCTCGACGGCGATCGTGATGGAGAACCCGGTGCCGCTGCGGATCATCCCGCTGGTGGAGCAGGCGGCGGGGGAAGCGCCCGACTAGCAGGCGGGGATCTTCCCGGTGCCCTTCTCCAGCGCGACCAGGGAGTCCACCGCGCCGGAGAGGTTCGTGACCGGGATCAGGCGCAGTCCCTCGGGCAGGTTGGTGTGGGCGTCGGCGCACTCGGCCTTCGGCACCAGGAAGACGGTGGCACCGTCGCGCCGGGCGGCCTGGGTCTTCAGGGCCACCCCGCCGACCGCGCCGACCTTGCCGTCCGGGTCGATCGTGCCGGTACCGGCGATGGTGCGGCCGCCGGTGAGGTCGCCGCCGCTGCCGTCGCCGTCCAGCTTGTCGATGATGCCCAGGCTGAACAGCAGGCCCGCGCTGGGCCCGCCCACGTCGGCGAGGCGCAGGGTGACCTTCACGTCGTAGGGGTCCTTGCGGAGGTGGTCAAGCGCCGCGCTGGTCGCCGCGTCCTGGGACTGCCGCATCTGGGCCGTGTTGTGCCGCTCGATCTCCTTGACGGTGTCCCCGGTCGGGTACACCGCGTCGTGCGGCATCACCGCGCGGTCGGTGCGGAACCAGTTGCCGACCACCTGGCCGAGCGACACCCGGGTGTCCGGCGAGGTCGCCTCGATGGTCGTCATCCGCAGCTCACCTGAGGTCCTCCGGGTCTGCGTCCCCGACACGGTGATCACCGGCGTCCCGTCGTTCCTCCCCAGTACGTTCGCCGTCATCCCCGGCTGCGCCACCGCGAACGGCAGCGGCGCGAACACCGCGACGGCGACCAGCCCGGCGACGGGCAGGGCGCAGAGGGCGACGGTCCGGGAACGCGTGAGACGTGGGAGCACGGGGTCAATCTAACGCGCGCCCGCCGCTCGGAGCGGGGCCGGTACGCGCTACCGCAACGCGTCCGCGACCTCGCGGGCCGCTTCCACCACGCGCGGGCCGACCCGCTCCGGTACGGCGTCGGTGAGCATGACCACGCCGACACTGCCCTCGACGCCGGTGACGCCGACGAGCGGGGCCGCGGCGCCGCTCGCGCCGGCCTCCAGTTCGCCGTGGGTGAGGGTGTAGCCGGGGCCCGCGGACGGGGAGTGGCGGGCGGTGAGGATGGCCTTGCCGGCGGCGCCGCGTTCCAGGGGGTGACGGAAGCCCGCGCGGTAGGCGACGTGGTAGTCCGTCCAGGTCGGCTCGACCACGGCGACGGCGAGCGCCTCCGTACCGTCGACCAGGGTCAGATGGGCCGTGGCGCCGATGTCCTCGGCGAGCGAGCGCAGCGCGGGCAGGGCCGCCTCCCGTACCAGCGGATGCACCTGGTGGCCGAGCCGCAGCACCCCGAGCCCGACGCGGGCGCGGCCGCCGAGGTCGCGGCGTACGAGCGCGTGCTGCTCCAGTGTGGCCAGCAGCCGGTACACCACGGTCCGGTTCACGCCCAGCCTGCCGG
This sequence comes from Streptomyces sp. NPDC058459, assembly GCF_042721685.1. NCBI lineage: Bacteria > Bacillati > Actinomycetota > Actinomycetes > Kitasatosporales > Streptomycetaceae > Streptomyces > Streptomyces sp. NPDC058459. Next base: position 17,692 of record NZ_JBHXLV010000051.1, read on the forward strand.
ACAGCTCGGTGACGGTCAGCCCGTGGTCCGTGTCGGCGAGCAGCTTGAGGACGCGCAGTCCCCGGTCGAGCGTCTGGGAGGTCTCCGCGGTCACGACGCCCCCTCCTTCGGCGGTGAGCTCGGCGTCCTCCGGCGCGCGCGTCACCGAGCCCCACCGGCGACGCGTTCCAGAGGCCGCCGATCGGCAGAACGGTCCGGCGGCTGTCGGACCCGTCGCTTCACGGCTGCGCTCCGCGGCGGCGCTGCCACGGGGCGTGTGCGTAGCGGGACAGTAGCGAGCCGGTCCGCTCAGCGGAAGACTCGGTCCAGAATCCGGTCATGACCGGTTACGGCCTGCCAGTATTCGTCCGCATACGCACACCGGTGCGCACGATCCGCTCATCCGGGGCGCCCGCTCAGCGCATCCGGGTGGCCCACTCCCCCATCTTGGCGATGCGCTGCTTGAGCTGTCCGGCGGTCGCCTCCGCGCTCGCCGGGCCGCCGCAGACCCGGCGCAGCTCGGTGTGGATCACGCCGTGCGGCTTGCCGCTCTGATGGACGTAGGCGCTGACCATGGTGTTGAGCTGCTTGCGCAGCTCCATCATCTCCTTGTGGCTGACCACCGGCCGCCGCTCGGCGGGCAGCTCCAGCAGGTCGGCGTCGGCGTCCGGCCGCTTCTTGCTGTGCGCGATCTGCCGGGCCTGCCGCTTCTGGAGCAGCAGTTGCACCTGCTCGGGCTCCAGCAGTCCGGGGATGCCGAGGTAGTCCTGCTCCTCCTCGCTGCCCGGGTGGGCCTGCATGCCGAACTCGGCGCCGTCGTAGAGGACCCGGTCGAAGACGGCCTCGGACTCCAGCGCCTCGAAGGAGAACTGCTCCTGCTCGCCGGTGTCCTCGTCCTCCTGCCGGTTCGCCTCCTCCATCTCCTTCTCGGACTCGGCGTAAGGGTCCTCCTCGCCCGCCTTCTTCGGCTTGTCGAGGGCGTGGTCCCGCTCCTTCTCCATCTCATTGGCGAAGGTCAGCAGGTCGGGCACGGTCGGCAGGAACACGGACGCGGTCTCGCCGCGCCGCCGGGACCGCACGAAACGGCCGACGGCCTGCGCGAAGAACAGCGGGGTGGAGATGGTGGTGGCGTACACGCCGACGGCGAGCCGGGGCACGTCGACGCCCTCGGACACCATGCGGACGGCGACCATCCAGCGGTCGTTGCTCGCGGCGAAGTCGTCGATGCGCTTCGAGGCGCCCACGTCGTCGGAGAGGACGAGGGTGGCCTTTGTGCCGGTCAGCTCGCGGATCAGCTTGGCGTAGGCGCGGGCGGAGTCCTGGTCGGAGGCGATGACGAGGGCTCCGGCGTCCGGGATGGCCTTCCTGACCTCGCTGAGCCGCTGGTCGGCGGCGCGCAGCACGCTCGGCATCCACTCGCCGCGCGGGTCGAGCGCGGTGCGCCATGCCTGGCTGACCGCGTCCTTGGTCATCGGCTCGCCGAGCCGGGCGGCGATCTCGTCGCCCGCCTTGGTGCGCCAGCGCATCTGGCCGCTGTAGCTGAGGAAGATGACGGGGCGCACGACGTGGTCGGCGAGCGCGTTGCCGTAGCCGTAGGTGTAGTCGGCGGCGGAGCGCCGGATGCCGTCGTTGCCCTCCTCGTACGTGACGAAGGGGATCGGGTTGGTGTCCGAGCGGAACGGCGTACCGGTCAGCGTCAGCCGCCGGGTCGCGGGCTCGAACGCCTCCAGGCACGCCTCGCCCCAGGACTTGGAGTCACCGGCGTGGTGGATCTCGTCCAGGATGACCAGCGTCTTGCGCTGCTCGGAGCGGTTGCGGTGCAGCATCGGGCGTACGCCGACACCGGCGTACGTCACCGCGACCCCGTGGTAGTCCTTGCCGACCGGGCCCGCGCTGTACTCCGGGTCGAGCTTGATCCCTATCCGCGCGGCGGCCTCCGCCCACTGCTTCTTCAGATGCTCGGTCGGCGCGACGACGGTCACCTGCTGCACGACATGGTGGTGCAGCAGCCAGGAGGCCAGCGTCAGCGCGAAGGTCGTCTTGCCGGCGCCGGGGGTGGCGACGGCGAGGAAGTCACGCGGCTGCTCCTGGATGTACTTGTCCATCGCCCCCTGCTGCCAGGCACGCAGCTTCCCGGCGGTGCCCCAGGGGGCCCGGCCGGGAAAGGCGGGGGACAGATGGCTGGAGGCGGAAGCGGCGGTGGTAGTCACGGTCTCCGGGGTGGGGGCGTAGGGCGGCTCGGCTACGTATGACAACCGGGCCACCCTACCGGCGCGGCCGGCTCCGCCGGGCTCGGACGGGGCGGGGGGCGGGGCGGGTGGGACTGAGGTCACACCGGGGGGTCGGCCAAGTCCCGCAACGCCTCCGCGATGGCCTTGATCTCGTCCATGCTCCCGGTCGCCACGGCGATCACGATCCGCTCACCGGCGTCGATGTCCGCCCGCGACTGCCGGCCGTTCATGGCCAGGAAGACCATGCAGGACACCCAGGCCGTGCGCTTGTTCCCGTCGATGAAGGGATGGTTGACCGCCAGGGACTGGAGGAGCGCCGCAGCCTTGGCGAACAGGTCCGTGTACGCCTCCTGCCCGAACATCGCGGCCGAGGGCCGGTGCACGGCGGACTCCAGCAGACCCACGTCGCGCACGACGACATCCTGGTCGTCGACGGCGTGCCCGGCGATGGACAGGACGTCCTCGGCGGACAGGTAGACGCAGGTCACTTGAGCCGCTCCAGCAGCTCGGCCCACTTGACGGTCTGCTCCTTCGCCGCCCTGCGGACCAGCGCCTCGTGCGCCGTCCGCGCGAGGTAGTCGTCCACGGCCCTCAGGAGTACGGCGTGCATGCTGACGCCCTCCTCCTCGGCGCGCAGCTTCAGAGCTTCCGTCTGGTCGTCACGGAGACGCAGGTTCATAGCCATACCAAAACGGTACCACTGGAGTGGGGTCCAAGTGGTACCAGTTATCCCGCCCGCGCCCGCAGCCGCGTCGTCACCCACGTCCCCGCCAGCGCCACGCCCGCCATCGGCAGGAAGACAGCGGCGAAGGCGTCGGCACCCGTGGAGCCCAGCGCGGCGAAGGCCGCGCCCGCACCGGCCAGCAGGACGACGTTGGAGAGGGCGTCGGAGATCTGGAGCGCGGCGGAGTTGGCGCCGGCCTCGGCGGGGGCGGAGAGCTTGAGCAGCAGCACGCTGGTGGAGGAGATCACCAGCCCCATCCCGAAGCAGCCGAACCCCCACGCGACCGCGACCGTCCACACCGGCACGGCCGGCACGAGCACCGCCGGCGCGGTGGCGATGGCCGCGGCCACCAGCACCATCCCGAAGGTCATCAGCCGCTCCCGGTACGGCTCCATCCGGTCCCGCGACTGCACCCACGACGCCGCCGCCCAGGTCAGCCCGCCCGCGGCCAGCGAGAACCCGGCGAGCGTCGGCGACAGCCCCCGCTGGGTGACGAGCATCAGCGGCACGAAGGACTCCGCCGCGATGAACGACCCCGCCGACAGCCCGCGCAGCAGCACCACGGAGGGCAGCCCGCGCGCCGCCCGGTACGTCCCCTTCGGCAGCAGCCGCAGCACGGCGGGCACCAGCAGGGCGGTGCCGAGGATGCCGGGCACCAGCGAGATCGGCCGCGGATCCTGCGCCGCGTACTGCACGAGCCCGGCGCCCAGGGAGACGGCGAGCGCGAGCCGGATGCGGCGCCGGTCGAAAGCGGGGGTCCCCGAGCCGTGCTCCACCGGCCCGCCCGCCCGGCGCCGGATCTGCGGAAGGGCGAGCCCCAGCGGAAGCAGCACGAGCAACGGGATACCGAGGAACACCCAGCGCCAGCCGAGGTGCTCCGCGACGGCGCCGGAGGCGAGCGGGCCGACGATGGAGGGCACGACCCAAGCGGCGGCGAACCCCGCCATGATCGCGGGCCGCAGCCGCTCGGGGTAGGCCCGGCTGACCACCACGTACACGGCGACGATCACCAGCCCGCCGCCGAACCCCTGGACCGCCCGGCCCAGGATGAACACCCACATCACCTGCGCGGTCCCGGACACCACGAGCCCACCCGCGAACGCCCCGATCCCGGTCGCCAGCGCGGCCAGCGGCCCCCGCCGGTCCGCCCACTGCCCGGCCAGCACCATGCCGGTGAGGCTGGTGGTGAAGTACCCGGAGAACGCGAACGCGTACAGCGAGACCCCGTCCAGTTCTCGCGCCGCGACCGGCATCACGGTCCCGATCGCGGTCGCCTCGAAGGCGATCAGCAGCACGACGGAAACGATCCCCACACTGAGCGCCCGATGCGCCCGCCCGAGCACCCCGCCCTCTTCGGCAGGGACCAGCGTGGCGACAGCACTGTCGGAGGAGTCAAGGGCGGCCATACGGGCCAGCGTAAGACCCATAGCCGACATTGACCCCTGTCGGAGGTCTTACCCGCCCCTACGACCTTCGCCGTACGACCCCGCTCCACGTGAACACGGCATGGCAGTCATATTGCACCCCGCCCAGCCCCCTTGCCCCCCTCCCCCGCCCCGCCCTACGTTCATTCCACAGCACACGGCCGTGTGCCCGAGTGGCTCAGGGACTCGCCTGCAAAGCGAGTTACGCGGGTTCGATTCCCGCCACGGCCTCTGCCTGCCTGACCAGGCGAAAGGAGAGGGCGGCACGCTCACGGGGTGCCGCCCTGGCTGGGTCCGCATGCGGTGCGATCCGGTGACGACGAGGAGCTTCAGGGCAGCGCAGGACCTCTCAGCGCACCCCGCCCGCCTCCTCCCGCAGCAGCTCCGTCCAGTAGTGCCACGAACCCGCAGGCGACACCCCCGTCGGGTCCAGGACCGTCAGCGTGGCGAGCATGGTCGCCGCCAGCTGGTCGTACGCCGTCGTCGTCAGCTCGTGCGACACGTGGGCGTCGATCACGCGTTCATGGTGAAGGAGCCAGAGCGTGAAGGCCAGCGTCGAGATGTCGGTGTTGAGGGGGTGGAGGGCGGGCTCGGCGTAGGTGAGGACCGCGCCGGTGCGGCCGTCGAGGACGAGGGTGGTGTCCGGGGTCAGTGGGCCCAGGCGGATCAGGTGGTCGGCGTGGGCGGGGAGGTCCCCCGCCTCCCCCGCGTAGTACTCCGTGAGCGTCGACAGCGGCAGCTCCGTGTCGACCGTCTCCTCCGGCAGCCCCGTCTCGCGCAGGAAGCGGCGCGTCGGCTGGTGGGTCAGGGTGGCCGGGAAGTCGACCTCCTCGAAGCGGGCCACGCGCCCGTGCCCGAACTCCTGGCCCAGCAGCCGCCCCGGCATCTCCAGCGCCAGGCCGGACGCACCCGGCGCCGCGACCAGGGACAGCGGGCGGATCAGCGCGGCCGCCCTCCAGTACGCCGGGACCGCGCCGTCCGACCCCTCCTCGAACAGCGCCAGCAGCCTGCGGGACGCCTCGCCCGCCGCTCCCGGCCCGAACCGCCCCGCCAGGGAGGCGAACCGGCCGCGCAGGCCCGCCAGTTCCTCGGTGACCGCGGCGAAGCGCAGCATGGTGGTGAGGGACGGTGCGAAGGGGTGTGCGCCGGTCGGGGTGGCGAGGTAGGCGGTGGTCGGCTCACCCGTCGCGCCGTCGAGCAGGATCGACTCGCGCTCCGGCCCCGCCGGGTTGAGCAGCTCCCCGATGACCAGCCGGTCCCGCAGCTCGTCCGCGAGCCGGCACGGGCCGCCGGTCGCGTCGACCGGCCAGCGCAGCCCGTGCGTGCGCAGCGGCGCGAAGGTCAGCAGGCCGGTGTCCGTGGGCAGGCTGGTGTCCGGGGGCAGTCCGGGGCCGGCGAGCAGCCCGCGGGCCGGCGCGTGCGTGACCAGGTGGTCCAGCTCGGCCTCGGTCAGCGTGATCGCCGTGACCTCGGCGTCGGTCATGCTCATGGCTCGCTCCCCCGCGATCGGACTCGGTACGGGGGGCACCGCGCGCGGCGGCCGCCCTCCGACTCCAAGAACCCTAGACCGCACCACTGACAACGCCCCGGGCCGGAAGACGCGAGAGGGCGCGTGCACGTTGCCCGACAGGAGCGAGTTCAGCCGGACAGGCGACCTCGGCCGGACAGACCCCGACTCACCGCGCGTTGACCACCGCGGCCTGCGGCCGGATCGGCAGCCGGTTCACCGGACGCCCCGTCGCCGCCCGCACCGCCGACGCGATGGCCGCCGGCGAGGTCACCACCGGCACCGCGCTGACCGGCTTCGCGCCGAACGGCGCCACCACGTCCCGCTCCTCGACCAGCTTGACGATCCGGATGTCCGGCGCGTCCAGCGCGGTCGGCAGCGCGTACCCGGTGAGGTCCGGATGGCGGATCAGGCCGCGCGGCGTACGGAGGTTCTCGGTGAGCGCGATGCCCACGCCCTGCGTGACCCCGCCCTCGATCCGCGCCACCAGCTGCGCGGGGTTGAGCACCCGGCCCACGTCCTGCGCGACCGCCAGCTCCACCACCCGTACCGAGCCCAGCTCCACGTCGACGTCGACCACCGCGCGGATCGCGCAGAAGGCGAGGCCGACGAAGGCGTCACCCTGGCCTGCGCCGTCCAGCGGCTCCGTCGGGTGGGGGCGGCACTGGGCGGTGGCCCACAGTTCCTTGCCCTCCAGCGCCTCGGTGACGGTGGTGGAGAGCACCCCGTCGTACGAGGTGATCTTGCCGTCGGTGATCTGGAGCAGCTCGGTGGACATGCCGAACTTGTGCGCCAGCGGCTGGAGGAGCTGGGTGCGGACCATCTTGGCCGCCCGTTCCACCGCCCCGCCGGACACCCAGGTGTGCCGGCCGCGACAGCCGGGGCCGGCCGGGGGCTGATCGGTGTCGACCGGGGCCACATGGACCTCGTCAATGCCGAGGGTCTCCTGCACGATCTGCCGGGCCAGCGTGGTGAAGCCCTGCCCGGACTCCACGGCCGCGCAGAGCACGGTGGCGACGCCGTCGTGGACGCGTACGGTCGCCGTGGACACCTCGTCGGCACCCTCGGCGCCGAGCATGTGCACCATGCCGAGGCCGTAGCCGACGCCCCGGCGCACCGCGCCGGGCTCGCCCGCGCCCTCGGGGCCGCCGGGCAGCAGCCAGTCCTCCTCCGGGCCGTCCTTGGGCAGCGTCGGCAGCGGGAAGTCCCGTACCGCTGTGAGGAGTTCGGCCACCGGGGCCGGGCAGGTCACGGTCTGGCCGATGGGGAGCACGTCGCCGGTGGCCAGGGCGTTGCGCAGGCGCACCTCGGCCGGGTCGAGGCCCAGCTTCCTGGCCAGCTTGTCCATCTGCGCCTCGTAGGCCGCGCACACCTGCATGGCGCCCTCGCCGCGCACGTGGCCCGACGGCGGGTTGTTGGTGCGTACCGCCCAGCCCTCGATGAAGGCGTTCGGGACGACATAGGGGCCGCACGCGAAGGAGACCGCGGCGGCCAGGGCGTCGGCGGAGGTGTCGGCGTAGGCGCCCGCGTCGAGCAGGATCTGCGCCTCGACCTTGACGAGTCTGCCCTCGGCGTCGGCGTGGTGGCGGTAGCGCAGCAGGGTGGGGTGGCGGTGGGCGTGCCCGAGGAAGGACTCCTCGCGGCTCGCGGTGAGCTTCACCGGGCAGCCGGTCTTCAGCGCGAGCAGGCCGAGCGGCAGCTGGAAGCCCTGGTCCTCGCGGTCGGCGGTGGCGCCGGGCACCCCGGTGACGACGATCTTCACCCGGTCGGCGGACAGCCCGAAGCAGGCGGCGGCGGTGTTGCGGTCGCTGTGCGGGTCGGTGGAGGCGAGGTACAGCTCCACCCCGCCGTCCGGGCGCGGTACGGCGAGCCCGGCCTCGGCGCCGATCGGCGCGGGGTCCTGGCGGCCGATGCGGTACAGGCCCTCGACGACGATCTCACCGGCGGCGTCGGGGTCGCCGTGCCGCAGCGGGATGTGCCGGATCAGGTTGCCGTCCGGGTGCAGCGGTTCGGCCTCGAAGGCGCTCTCGGGATCGGTGACCGGGTCGAGGGTCTCGTACTCGACGATGACGGCGGCGGCGGCCATCCGCGCGGTGTCGGGGTGGTCGGCGGCGACGGCGGCGATGGGTTCGCCGTGGTGGCGCACGACCTCGGAGGCGAACACCGGGCGGTCGGGGGTGCCCCGGCCGTGCCGGGAGGTGCCGGGCACGTCCTCGTGGGTGACGACGGCACGGACGCCGGGCATGGCACGCGCGTGCGTGGTGTCGATCGAGACGATGCGCGCGTGCGCGTGCGGGGAGCGCAGCACGGCGGCCCACAGCAGGCCCTCGGCCCACAGGTCGGCCGCGTAAGGGAAGGTGCCCTCGGTCTTGGCGCGGGCGTCGGCATGGGGCAGGGAGGCGCCCAGGCCGTGCGGCAGCGGGTCGGCCGGGGGGGCTTCCGCCGCCGTGGTCGCGGTGGCGGCTTCGTCGCTCACGCCTGGCCTCCGTCCTGGCCGTGGTGCGGATCGTGCCGGAGATCGTGCTGGGGGTCGCGCGGGGCGCCGAACGCGCCGAAGGCGCCCGGTGCTTCGAACGCCGAGGGGTTGACGCCGCCGGAGCCGGGGCCCGCCTGGTGCGGGATGCGCGCGGTGCCGTCGTCCGGCTCGGGGGCGGCGCCGAGGCCGGCCTCGCGCTCGTTCACGACCTCGCGGACGGCGTCCAGGACACCCCGGTAGCCGGAGCAGCGGCACAGGTTGCCGCAGAGCGCCTGGCGGGTCTCCAGTTCGGTGGGGGCGGGGTTGCCCTCCAGCAGGTCGTGCAGGGTCATGGCGATGCCGGGTACGCAGAAGCCGCACTGCACGGCGCCGCACCGGGCGAGCGCCCGCTGCACGTCGGAGGGCCGGCCGCCGCTCGCCAGGCCCTCGACGGTACGGACCTCGCTGCCCGCCGCGGTGACCGCGGGGACCAGGCAGGAGGCCACGAGCCGTCCGTCGACCTGGACGTTGCACGCCCCGCACTCGCCCTGCGAGCAGCCGTCCTTGGCGCCCGCGAGGCCGAGCCGCTCGCGCAGCACGTAGAGCAGGGACTCGCCGATCCAGGCGTCGGTCACGGGCCGGTCGGCGCCGTTGACGCGCAGCACGTAGGAGGCGAGGGGGTGTTCGTCCTGGGGCGGCGGCGGGGGCTCGTCCTCGGTCCCGCCTTCCGTGCCCGCCGGGCCCGCTGTGTCCGCTGTGTCCGCTGTGCCCTCCGCCTCCCCCGGCACCGCGCCTGCGGCACCTGAGGCATCGGCGTCCGCCTCGTCGGCCGGGAGGGGCTCCTCCACGGCCTCCGGGGCCGTCTCCGGCTCCCCGGCCGCATCGTCGTCCGACTGGCCGTCAAAGGCGCCCTCAGGGGCCTCCACGGGGCTCTCGTCGGCCTCGGCGGGCCGGGCAGGCCCGGCGGGCTGGTTCCCGTGACCGGGGTGCACTTCCTCCGGCTCGGGAACCGAGGGCTCCTGCGGCCCCCACGCCCCGCCGATGGTGTCCGTCACCCAGGGCGCGGCGGCGCCGCCGGGGAGGACCGGCGGGGGGGCGCCCCACTGCTCGGCCAGCGCGGAGGTGGTGAACTCCCCGGACTCGTCGGGCAGGTCGCCCCCGGCGACCGGCACGGACCACTGTCCGGTGACGTCGTGGCCGGGCGGGGCGGCGGACTCCCCGGTGGTCCAGTGCCCCTGCGCCTCGGGCTGGTAGGTGAACCGGTCGTCGGCGTGCGGCTGCCGGTGCGGGGCGGCGTCGTGGGCGGCCCACTGGTCGTCAGGCACCTCCCAGCCGTTGTGGCCGTCACCCTCCGGCGGGGTCGTGATCCGGGGCGGCACATAGCTGTGGCCCGGCGCGGCCAGCGGGCTGTCGCCGGCCAGCAGGGCGTCGATGCCGCCCTCGGGCAGCTGGACGAAGGCGGTGGCGCCGTCGTCGTACTCGCCCTGGGGCAGCGGGTTCCAGCGGCCGCCGCCCTGGGACGTGTCGTCCTCGTGTCCGCGCTGGTCGTCGGTCACGACAGCGCCCTCCCCAGTGCTCGTCGGGCCAGCGCGGCGACGGTGCGCCGCAGGTGCAGTACGGCGGGCGGCAGCGGGACGACCGTGCCGTCCGGCTCCGGCACCGGGTCGGGGATGCAGGCAGCGGCGACGTACTCGCCGAACGCCTGGAGGGCCTCGGGGACCAGGGAGCGGTCGTTGTCCCAGTCGATGAGCTGCGCCACCCACTGCTCGGCGTCCAGCGGGCGCAGCGGCATCGGCGCTATGGCGCCCACCGCGCACCGCACTCCGCGCCGGGCGGGGTCGAGGACGAGGGCGACGGAGGCGGCCGAGCGGCCGGGCCCGGTGCGCCCGGTGGCCTTGAGGAAGACCTGGGGGGCGTGCAGCAGCGGAACCCGGACGTAGCCGATGAGTTCACCGCCGCGCAGCATCTCGACGCCGGCCAGCAGGTGCGAGACGGGGACCTCGCGGCGGGCGCCGTCCGGGCCGGCGACGATCAGCGTCGCCTCCAGCGCGGCCAGCACCGGCAGCGCGTCGCCGGTGGGCGCGGCGGAGGCGATGTTGCCGCCGAGGGTGCCCGCGTTGCGGATGTGCGGCGGCCCGGCGGCGCGCGCGGCGGCGGCGAGCGCCGGGATCAGCGCGGCGAAGTCGGGGCGGCCCATACGGGCGTGGGTGAGGCCGGCGCCGAGCAGGGCGTGGCCGTCCTGGTACTGCCAGCCGCGGATCTCGCTGATCCGGCCGAGGCCGACCAGCGCGGCGGGCCTGAGCTGCCCGGAGTTGACGGCGGCCATGAGGTCGGTGCCGCCGGCGACGGGGACCGCTGCGGGCATGGCGGTCAGTGCTGCCACCGCCTCGTCCAGCGTCGTGGGCAGCGTGACGGTCTGTGCCGCCTGTGGTGCGTGCGTGGTCAAACCGGCTGCCCCTTCCCGCTGTCCCACCTGGTCGCGCCTGTGCTGCCGTACGGTACGTGCTGACAGGGCGGACGTGGCAACTCTGGCACATCTTCGCAAGGCTCGGACGCGCGGGTCGGCCAAGGGGTGTTGGCCCACCCCGTCGGGCGGATGGTCCCGTTTGCACCCCCATCTCCGGGTGGGTCCGATTGACCCTCTTCGGCGTGCTCCCGGACGGTTCTTCCGTTACGCGACCGGGCCGGCGTCCGAGGGCGCGGGCTCCACGGGCGGCCCAGTGAACGGCCGTCCCGGCACTCCGGGGCGCCGCTGCCAGGGGTGGGGGCCGCCGGGTGGCCGGTAGGCGACACCGAGGGCGTCAAGTCGCCGGTAGTGGGCGCCCATCCGGCGTTCGAAGTCCGCGAGGTCCCGGCGCTCCGGCGGGGGCAGCGGGCTCCAGGCCACCTCGGCGAACGCGGCGAGCCGGGGGAAGACCTGGTAGTCGACGCGTCCGGCGTCCTCGGTCACCTCGGTCCACATATTGGCCTGGGCGCCCAGCACATGACGGGCCTCGGCGGCGCTGAGGCCGTCCGGTACGGGCTCGAACCGGTAGACGTCGGCCAGCGTGCGGACGTAGCCGATGGGCACCGGTTCGTCCGGGCCGGGCGCCTGCCGGTGGTCGAGGTAGACGTGCTGCTCGGGGCACATGACCACGTCGTGCCCGGCCCGCGCGGCGATCCGGCCGCCCTGGTGCCCGCGCCAGGAGGACACCACGGCGCCGGGCGGCAGCGGGCCGTCGAGGATCTCGTCCCAGCCGACGAGCCGGCGCCCGCGCGCGGCGAGCCAGGCGCCGAAGTGCCCGGCGAACCAGGAGCGCAGGCCGTCCACGTCGGCGAGTCCGAGTTCGGCGGCGCGGGCCCGCGCAGTGGCCGACTCGCGCCACTGGTCCGGCGGGCACTCGTCGCCGCCGAGGTGCACGAAGGGCGACGGGAACAGCTCCAGCACCTCTTCGAGCACGCCCTCGTAGAACCGCAGGACGCTCTCGGTGGGGGCGAGCACGTACGGGGAGATCCCCCAGTCGTCCCGGACGGTGAGGGCGGAGGTGTCGACGGCGTCGGTGTTGCCGAGTTCCGGGTGGGCGGCGACGGCGGCCTGGGAGTGGCCGGGGAGATCGATTTCCGGGACGACGGTGATATGGCGTTCGGCGGCGTAGGAGACGATCTCCCGGATGTCGTCCTGGGTGTAGTGGCCGCCGTGCGGTTTCGCCTCCCAGAGAGAGGACGAGCGGTGGCCGAATTTGGTCCGCGCGCGCCAGGAGCCGACCTCGGTGAGCCTCGGGTATCGCCCGATCTGGAGGCGCCAGCCCTGATCGTCCGTGAGATGCAGGTGGAGGACGTTGAGTTTGTGCGCGGCCAGCAGGTCGAGATAGCGCAGCACGCCTTCCTTGGGCATGAAGTGCCGCGCCACGTCGAGCAGCATGCCGCGCCAGCCGAACCGGGGCGCGTCGCTGATCCGCACCGGCGGCAGGTGCCAGGTACGGCCGGGCAGCGGGGCGCGCCGGAAGGCGTCGGGGCCGAGCAGCTGCCGTAGCGTCTGGGCGCCCCAGAACAGCCCGGCCGGACCGCCCCCGCGCAGGTCGGCGCCGGTGGGGGTGATGTCGAGGCGGTAGCCCTCGGCGCCGAGTTCCCCGGTGACACGCGGGTCGACGGTGAGCCGTACGGCGTCCTCGGCGGCGCCGTCGGCCGGGGCCAGGGCGAAGCCGGTGGCCGCGCCCAGGGTGCCGCGCAGCCAGCGCGCGGTGCTCCCGGCGCCTTCCCCCGAGGCCGCCAGAGCGGTGCCGGGCCCCAGGGTGAACCCCTCGCCCGGCCCGCCGTGCGCCTCGGCCGGCGCCGGAATCACATCAGCGAACTCACCGGTCACTTCAGCCCCCGTAACGGCCCGGAATCCTTGGATTACGGGAACGCTGCCCAGCCGCCCGGCGAAACACGCGCGAAAAACACCCGGAGGGGCGGCGGGGTCACTTCTTGTCCTTGTCCCCGCCCTTGTCGCCACCGCTGCTCATGGACTCGTAGATCTCTTTGCACATGGGGCAGACGGGGTACTTCTTCGGGTCGCGGCCCGGCACCCAGACCTTGCCGCACAGCGCCACGACGGGGGTGCCGTCCAGGGCGCTCGCCATGATCTTGTCCTTCTGGACGTAGTGGGCGAAGCGCTCATGGTCGCCGTCACCGTGGGACACCTGCGGCGTCGGCTCGACGAGGGTCCCCGTACCAGTCCCGCGCTCGGGCTCAAGAGTGCTCATGGAGCCAAGGGTACTGAAGCTCGCAGGCATCAGTTGAGCGACGGGTCGTCCGGATACGTGGCCACCATCGCCAGGTCCCCGCGCTGCCGGCGCAGCACCTCGCGCCACAGCCGTTCGGGGGCCGGGGAGGAGATGTCACCGGGCTCGGACTCGACCACGTACCAGGCGCCCTGGTCCAGCTCGTCCTGGAGCTGGCCCGGTCCCCAGCCCGCGTAACCGGCGAAGATGCGCAGCGCGCCGAGGGCGGAGGCGACCAGCTCGGGCGGGGTCTCCAGATCGACCAGGCCGATCGCGCCGTGCACCCGGCGCCAGCCGAGCGGGGCGGCGCTCTCCCCCTGGCCGCCGCCGGGGACCACGGCGATGCCGAGCGCGGAGTCCAGCGAGACGGGGCCGCCCTGGAAGACCACTCCGGGCTCACCCGCGAGGGCCGCCCAGCCGGCCAGCACGTCGCGCACGTCCACCGGGGTGGGGCGGTTGAGGACAACCCCCAGCGAGCCCTCCTCGTCGTGGTCGAGGAGGAGCACCACCGCGCGGTCGAAGTTCGGGTCCGCCAGGGCGGGGGTCGCCACGAGCAGCCGCCCTGTGAGCGAGGACACCTCGGTCATGCCAGACATGATCCCGCATCCCGGGCCCGCGTGGGGAGCCGAACGGCACATGAGCAGCGGGCACGCCCTCCGGGGCGGGAAAGGGAGAGGCCGTACGGCGCGGTGACCCGGCGTACCCGCGGGGGAACCGTTCGTGTTGTGACACGGCTGGCGGGCCCTCGGGCTTATGGGCGAAGGGTGATCCGCCATTACGCTGTCTCTCCGGCCCCTGCGCAAAGTGATCGGCCGACCCCTGCCCGACTCATCGGAACGCGAGATTCATGACCGTCAACGACGATGTCCTGCTTGTCCACGGCGGAACCCCGCTGGAGGGCGAGATCCGTGTCCGCGGCGCGAAGAACCTCGTGCCGAAGGCCATGGTCGCCGCCCTCCTGGGCAGCGCGCCCAGCCGCCTGCGCAACGTCCCGGACATCCGTGACGTGCGGGTCGTGCGCGGTCTGCTCCAGCTGCACGGCGTGACGGTGCGTCCGGGTGAGGAGCCGGGCGAGCTGATCCTGGACCCGACGTACGTCGAGAGCGCGAACGTCGCCGACATCGACGCCCACGCGGGTTCCAGCCGCATTCCGATCCTGTTCTGCGGCCCGCTGCTGCACCGCCTCGGCCACGCCTTCATCCCCGGCCTCGGCGGCTGCGACATCGGCGGCCGGCCGATCGACTTCCACTTCGACGTGCTGCGCCAGTTCGGCGCGACCATCGAGAAGCGGGCCGACGGGCAGTACCTGGAGGCCCCGCAGCGGCTGCGCGGCACGAAGATCGACCTGCCGTACCCGTCGGTGGGCGCCACCGAGCAGGTGCTGCTGACGGCCGTGCTGGCCGAGGGCGTCACCGAGCTGTCCAACGCGGCCGTGGAGCCCGAGATCGAGGACCTCATCTGCGTACTGCAGAAAATGGGCGCGATCATCGCCATGGACACCGACCGGACGATCCGCATCACCGGTGTGGACTCGCTCGGCGGCTACAACCACCGCGCCCTCCCGGACCGCCTGGAGGCCGCCTCCTGGGCGTCCGCGGCGCTCGCGACCGGCGGCGACATCTACGTCCGGGGCGCCCAGCAGCGCTCGATGATGACGTTCCTGAACACCTACCGCAAGGTCGGCGGCGCCTTCGAGATCGACGACGAGGGCATCCGCTTCTGGCACCCCGGCGGCCAGCTCAAGTCCATCGCGCTGGAGACGGACGTGCACCCCGGCTTCCAGACCGACTGGCAGCAGCCGCTGGTGGTGGCGCTCACCCAGGCCACGGGCCTGTCCATCGTCCACGAGACGGTGTACGAGTCCCGCCTCGGCTTCACCTCGGCGCTGAACCAGATGGGCGCGCACATCCAGCTGTACCGGGAGTGCCTGGGCGGCTCGGACTGCCGCTTCGGCGCGCGGAACTTCCTGCACTCGGCGGTCGTCTCGGGACCGACCAAGCTGCAGGGCGCCGACCTGGTCATCCCCGACCTGCGCGGCGGCTTCTCGTACCTGATCGCGGCCCTGGCCGCCGAGGGCACCTCGCGCGTCCACGGCATCGACCTGATCAACCGCGGCTACGAGAACTTCATGGAGAAGCTCGTGGAGCTGGGCGCGAAGGTCGAACTGCCGGGCAAGGCGCTCGGCTGACGGGTCCCGCGCACGCGAATGGGCGGCCCCCCTGATGACAGGGGGGCCGCCCATTTTGACTTCGCCCACCGGGGCGTGCCCCGTAGGGGCGCGGGGACTGCGCGACAAGCCGCGGGCGGCCCGCAGATCACGACGGCGCCCAGTTGCCCGGTGCCCCGAGCGGAGCGCTTACTTGCCCTTGGCGGCTTCCTTGAGCTTCGAGCCCGCGGAGACCTTCACGCTGAAGCCGGCCGGGATGTTGATGGGCTCACCGGTCTGCGGGTTGCGCGCGGTACGAGCGGCACGGTGGGTGCGCTCGAAGGTCAGGAAGCCGGGGATGGTGACCTTCTCGTCGCCCTTGGAGACGATGTCGCCGACGACCTCGGCGAACGCGGCCAGCACGGCGTCGGCGTCCTTGCGGGTCACCTCGGCGCGGTCGGCCAGCGCGGCCACCAGCTCACTGCGGTTCATGTTCTTACTCCCGTGTTCTTCTTGCCGATGAGGCGTGAGGTGAGATCGATGCCGATGCGCTCGCGCCCAGAGACGCATCCTGCCCCTACCTGCGGCGGGAAAGCCAATCCGGCACCCGTAGGAGTCATGAGAACACCCTAGGGAGTCACACGAAAAAGCGCCTGCCCCGCCGACACCCTAGAGGGCGTCACGACCACGGAACCGGCGACTCGCCGTAGGGGAGGCAGCACCGGTCCACACAACCTCCCCGACCCTACGGCACGTGCCGCTAGGACGCCGCTACGGCTGCTCCGGCCGCCTTCGCGGCCTCCCGGACCGCCCCGGCCACCGCGCCCGCGACCTTGTCGTTGAAGACGCTGGGGACGATGTAGTTGGCGTTCAGCTCGTCCTCGGTCACCACGTTGGCGAGGGCCTGCGCGGCGGCGAGCATCATCTCGGTGTTGACGGTGCGGGACTGGGCGTCCAGCAGGCCCCGGAAGACACCGGGGAAGACCAGCACGTTGTTGATCTGGTTGGGGAAGTCCGAGCGGCCGGTGGCGACCACGGCGGCCGTCTGCCGGGCCACGGCGGGGTCGACCTCGGGGTCCGGGTTCGCCAGTGCGAAGACGATCGCGCCGTCCGCCATGGCGGCCACGTCGGTGCCGTCCAGGACGTTCGGGGCGGAGACGCCGATGAAGACGTCGGCGCCGCGCACGGCCTCCTTGAGGGTGCCGGTGAGGCCCTCGGGGTTGGTGTTGTCCGCGATCCAGCGCAGCGCGGAGTCCGCCGGGGCGTCGACCAGGTCACCGCGGCCCGCGTGCACCACGCCGTGGATGTCGGCGACCACGGCGTTCTTGACGCCGGCGGCCAGCAGCAGCTTCAGGATGGCCGTACCGGCCGCTCCGGCGCCGGACATGACCACCCGGATGGACTCCATCGAGCGGTCGGTGACGCGCAGCGCGTTGGTCAGCGCGGCCAGCACGACGATGGCGGTGCCGTGCTGGTCGTCGTGGAAGACGGGGATGTCGAGGGCCTCGCGCAGCCGGGCCTCGATCTCGAAGCAGCGGGGCGCGGAGATGTCCTCCAGGTTGATGCCCGCGAAGCCGGGGGCGATGGCCTTGACGATCTCCACGATGGCGTCGGTGTCCTGGGTGTCCAGGCACAGCGGCCAGGCGTCGATCCCGGCGAACCGCTTGAACAGGGCCGCCTTGCCCTCCATGACCGGCAGCGCGGCCTTGGGGCCGATGTTGCCGAGGCCCAGCACGGCGGAGCCGTCCGTCACGACCGCAACCGAGTTGCGCTTGATGGTGAGCCGCCGGGCGTCCTCGGGGTTCTCCGCGATCGCCATGCAGACCCGGGCCACGCCGGGCGTGTAGACCATGGAGAGGTCGTCACGGTTGCGGATGGGGTGCTTGGACTGCATCTCGATCTTGCCGCCGAGGTGCATCAGGAACGTACGGTCGGAGACCTTGCCGAGCAGGACGCCGTCGATGCCGCGCAGCTCCTCGACGATCTCGTCGGCGTGCGCGGTGGAGCTGGCGGCGATGGTGACGTCGATCCGGAGCTTCTCGTGCCCGGACGCCGTGACGTCGAGGCCGGTGACCGAGCCTCCGGAGGACTCCACGGCGGTGGTGAGCTGCGATACGGCCGTTCCGCTCGCGGGCACCTCCAACCGGATGGTCATCGAGTAGGAGACGCTGGGCGCCGTTGCCATGGCCGACTTCCTCTGCTTTCACCGTGACGCGTGTAGTGCCGTCCGATCGTCGCACCTACCGCCGAGTACGTGGTAGTCGGCTCCGGTCGCGGGACGTGGTGTTCTCGGACTCCTCGCCGACTCCTCGCCCAAGACGAGAGGCCCGCGTCACGGGGACGCGGGCC